>NZ_FR883128.1:0-7875 GCF_000435115.1 Bacteroides sp. CAG:633
GGGGATGGGGTTTCTATCTGTTCGATGAAACCTTATGCCTTCACGCGGCCCACGTAAGAACCGTCGCGAGTATCGATTTCGATGGTTTCGCCTTCGTTGATGAAGAGGGGAACACGTACAGTGGCACCCGACTCAACTGTAGCAGGCTTCAGGGTGTTGGTGGCAGTATCGCCTTTCAGACCCGGCTCGGTGTAAGTCACCTTCTGCTGCACCTTGATAGGCATGTCGGCATAGAGCACGGTTTCGGTCGAAGCGTCGGAAACTACATCTACTACCTGGCCTTCGAGCAGGAAGTCAACGCCGTTGATCAGGTCGTGGGCGATGGGAATTTGTTCGAAAGTCTCCTGGTTCATGAACTGGTAGTCGTTACCGTCGTGGTAGAGGTATTGGTAGGGGCGGCGTTCTACGCGCACGTCTTCCAGCTTCTCACCGATGTTGAAGCGGCGTTCCAGCACGTAGCCGTTCACTACGTCTTTCAGTTTCGTACGCATGAAAGTGTTACCTTTTCCCGGTTTTACATGCAGGAAGTCGATGCAGAAATACAGCTTGCCGTCCATGCGGATGCAAGTTCCGATTTTAATGTCTTGGGCATTAATCATAACTATCTTCTTTTATTTATATATGTATTTTAATTTAAGTCTTTCAAGCAAGTTCGAGCCAGTCATGCGAGGCGGCGTCCTTCGGGTGAACACGGACTGTAGTGTGTTCTCTTCTTGCGAAATGCGGGTGCAAAATTAATGGAATTCGGTAAAAATCGCAAAAACTTTTGAGAGAAAATGAGTTATCTCTTGGTTATTTTGAAAAAAGTCTCTATTTTTGCAGCCCGAATTCGTGAGAATAATAACGTAAAAAAGATACAATAATGAAAAGAACATTTCAACCCTCCAACAGAAAGAGAAGAAACAAACACGGTTTCCGTGAGAGAATGGCTACAGCCAATGGCCGCAGAGTATTGGCAGCACGTCGTGCTAAAGGTCGCAAGAAACTGACTGTTTCTGACGAATACAACGGAGTGAAGGCCTAAGCCGTTCCCTTGTAACGAAAAGATAAAGAAGAGAGTACATCCGGTGCGGATGTGCTCTCTTTTTTTCTGCCCCTGCGGGCGGCGACGGGCCTTTTGTGGGACACTTGCACGGCTCGCGAGCGGTGCAAGTGTGGCTCGTGAGCCGTACAAGTGTCTCTCGCGAGCCGTGCAAGTGTTGTATAAAGCCTGTTGCAGGCACTCGTGTCCTTTCCGCTGAAATTCCACCCTCAACTTTCGTGTTTCTTGCTACTATTGCGTATCTTTGCCCCAAATAACGCATCAATTATGACGATAAAAGAATTTTTCTCTTTCCGCCAGAACCGCTTTTTCTGGCTGAACATACTGGCAATGATTATCGTGCTCGTCGCCGTAGTCTACGGCGTGCTGAAGGGCCTCGACGTATATACCCGCCACGGACAGGCCGTCACCGTCCCCGACATCAAGGGGATGAGCGTCGCCCAGGCACAGCAGTTGCTGCTCAACCGCGGGCTGTCCGGTGTCGTGTCCGACTCGACCTATGTCAAGAAGCTCCCTGCCGGAAGCATCCTCGACCACAACCCCTCGGCCGGACAGCGTGTCAAGCAGGGGCGCATCGTCTACCTCACCATCAACACCCTTAGTGTGCCCCTGTGCAATGTCCCCGACGTGGCCGACAACAGCTCCCTCCGTCAGGCCGAAGCCCGTTTGCTGGCAGCCGGATTCCGACTCGACTCCATTCGCAAGATACCCGGCGAAACGGACTGGGTGTACAGCGTCGAGTACAAAGGACGCCCCCTGGCCATCGGCGAGCAGGTGCCCGTAGGCTCCATGCTGCGACTCGTTGTCGGAAACGGTGAGAAAGAGCCCGAACTGGAGACCGACTCCCTCGGAGTGGAAGATACGGCCGGTGCCGAAACCGGTGCTCCTGCCGACGAAGACGAAGAATCCTGGTTCTGACAACGTTCATCGCTATAACGTACCAACAGACTGCAACTATGACTACCGACATACCAGCTGACAGAAAAGACATTCCGGCCGCGCTGCCCGACACCCCGCTGCCCGACACCGACCCCATCGATGCCGACGACCTTGACGACATCGAACCCGTGGGCGAGGCGGCACAGCTCTACGAACACTTCCGTGTGGTGGTGGACCGCGGACAGGAGATGATGCGTGTCGACAAGTACCTCTTCGACCGCCTGACCAACGCTTCGCGCAACCGCATACAGAAGGCAGCCGACGCAGGCTTCGTCATGGCCAACGGTCGCCCCGTGAAGAGCAGCTACAAGGTGAAGCCGCTGGACGTCATCACCATTATGATGGACCGTCCCCGTTACGACAACGAGGTCATCCCCGAGGACATTCCGCTCGACATCGTCTACGAAGACCGCTACCTGATGGTGGTGAACAAGCCCGCCGGACTCGTCGTACACCCCGGTCACGGCAACTACCGCGGTACGCTGGTCAACGCCATTGCCTGGCACATGAAGGACGTCCCCGACTACGATGCCAACGACCCCCACGTGGGCCTCGTCCACCGCATCGACAAGGACACCTCCGGCCTGCTCGTCATCGCCAAGACCCCCGACGCCAAGACCAACCTGGGCAACCAGTTCTTCCATAAGACTACGAAGCGCCGCTACCGTGCCCTGGTGTGGGGTAACGTCGAACAGGATGAAGGAACCATAACGGGCGACATCGGCCGCAACCCGCGCGACCGCATGCAGATGGCTGTCCTGCCCGACGGCGAAGGAAAGCATGCCGTCACCCACTACCGCGTACTCGAACGCTTCGGCTACGTCACCCTCGTCGAGTGCATCCTCGAAACCGGACGCACCCACCAGATACGCGTGCACATGAAGCACATCGGCCACGTCCTCTTCAACGACGAGCGCTACGGCGGCCACGAGATACTGAAAGGAACGCATTTTGCAAAATATAAACAATTCGTAAACAACTGCTTCGACACCTGTCCGCGGCAGGCACTTCACGCCATGACGCTGGGCTTCGTCCATCCCGTCACCGGCCAGGAGATGTACTTCACCTCCCAGCTGCCCGACGACATGTCACGGCTCATCGACAAGTGGCGGAGCTACATCAGTAACAGAAACTTAGAATGAAACGTACAATTGCCATCGTAGGCGGAGGCGATACCTCCGAATTTCATGTTTCCCTGCGTAGTGCACAGGGCATTTACTCCTTCATCGACAAGGAGAAGTACACACTCTATATCGTACAGATGCACGGACTCGACTGGCACGTGCAGCTGCCCGACGGAACCACGGTGCCCGTCGACCGCAACGACTTCAGCTTTCAGCTCGACGGCCGCAAGGTGACCTTCGACTTTGCCTATATCACCATTCACGGCACGCCCGGCGAAGACGGACGTCTGCAAGGCTATTTCGACATGCTACACATCCCGTACTCCTGCTGCGGAGTGCTGGCTGCCTCGCTCACTTACGACAAGTTTGCCTGCAACCAGTATCTTAAGTCTTTCGGCGTGCGCATCGCCGACTCGTTGCTTCTGCGCCGGGGCCAGACCATCAGCGACGACGATGTCATTGAAAAGATAGGCCTGCCCTGTTTCATCAAGCCCAGCTTGGGTGGATCGAGCTTCGGAGTCACCAAGGTGAAGACGCGCGACGAAATACAGCCCGCCATCGCCAAGGCTTTCGACGAGGCACAGGAAGTAGTCATCGAAGCCTTCATGGACGGCACCGAACTGACTTGCGGCTGCTATAAGACGCGTCAGAAGTCTGTAGTCTTCCCCATCACCGAAGTCGTAAGCCATAACGAATACTTCGACTACAAGGCCAAGTACAACGGTGAGTCCGACGAGATTACCCCCGCCCGCATTCCCGACGAGCTGCGCGACCGCGTACAGCAACTCACTTCGGCCATTTACGACATACTCGGTGCACGTGGCATTATCCGTGTGGACTACATCGTCACCGCCGGTGAGAAGATCAACCTGCTCGAAGTGAACACCACCCCGGGCATGACGGCCACGAGCTTCATCCCCCAGCAGGTGCGTGCCGCCGGCATGGACATCAAAGACGTGATGACCGACATCATCGAGAACGCTTTCGAAAAATAAAGAACAGGGAAATGAAGAATGAGGAATGAAGTATGAAGAATTTCTTGCAGACCGACGGTCGCATGGCTTCGTAGCTTCACTATCATATTATCACATTAACTCAAAAACTTATAGTCATGAACGAGGAATTTGACGAAATCCGCCCTTACCACGACAGCGAACTCCCGCAGATATTCGAGGAGCTGATTGCCGACCCGGCATTCAGACAGGTCGTGGGCGCCGTAATGCCAGGCATCCCCTTCGAGGCCATTGCCGGACAGATGCGTGCCTGCAAGACGAAATTCGAGTTTCAGAAAACTTTCTGTTACGGACTGCTGAAGAAGATCATCAAGGAAGCTACCGATGGAGTGACGCTGGATATTTCTGCCCTGACCGACCGTCAGGCAGCCTACACCTACGTCTCCAACCATCGCGACATCGTGCTCGATTCCGGACTGCTCTCCGTCATGCTGGTAGAACAGGGACTCGACACGGTGGAGATAGCCATCGGCGACAATCTGCTCATCTATCCCTGGATCAAGAAACTGGTGCGGGTCAACAAGTCGTTCATTGTGCAGCGTGCGCTCACCATGCGTCAGAAGCTGGAATCGTCTGCCCGCATGTCGCGCTACATGCACTACACCATTCGCGACAAGAAACAGTCCATCTGGATTGCACAGCGCGAGGGACGCGCCAAGGACTCCGACGACCGCACTCAGGACAGCGTACTCAAAATGATGGCCATGGGTGGCGAGGGCGACATTATAGACCGCCTGTCGGAACTGAACATCGTCCCCTTGTCCATTTCGTATGAGTTCGACCCGTGCGACTTCCTGAAGGCACGCGAGTTCCAGCTGAAGCGGGACAACCCCGACTATAAGAAAACGCAGGCCGACGACCTGCAGAACATGCAGACGGGTATCTTCGGCTACAAAGGCCGTGTACACTTCCAGACGGCACCTTGCATCAACGAGGCACTGAAGTCGTTCGACCGTTCGCTACCCAAGCCCGAACTGTTTGCCCGGGTTTCCGCATTGCTCGATGCTGGCATACATGCCAACTACCGCCTGTATCCCAACAACTACGTGGCTCACGACTTGCTGACCGCGACCCGTGAGTTTGCATCGCACTACACCGAAGCCGACGAGAAACGCTTTGCGGCCTATCTGGAGCAGCAGCTCTCGCGCATCGACCTGCCCGGCAAGGACGAGGATTTCCTGCGCACAAAGCTGTTGCAGATGTATGCCAATCCGTTGACCAATTACCTGAAAGTGTGACGTTATGAAGAAAGGTTGCTTATACGGGCTGATGCTGTTGCTGGCCACTCTGTTTGCGTCGTGCGGCGACGATGACGACTATTACTACCCTTCGGTGAAGCTGGAGTTTCTGACTGCCTATTCGGGAGCCGACGGCACGTTGCAGTCGGTGCAGACCGACGACGGAGCGCGCTACACCGTGCTGGCCGACGACTCGGGCACGCGTATCAATGCCGACTCGCTGGTGCGCGTTATCAGCAATTATGGCCTGGAGACGGCAGCCGATGGTGGCGAAGGTGTACGTTTGTATGCCTTGTCTAAGGCCATAGCACCTCTGCCCAAACCGGCCGACAGCTTCAAGGGCGGTGTAAAGACAAAGCCGGCCGACGTGACGAGCATCTGGCTGGGATGTGGTTACCTGAACATGGTGCTCTCGGTGAAGCAGCAGGCGGTACATACGCTGGGCTTTGTTGAGGATGAGGTGACTGTCGACGACGAAGGTTGTGCCACCGTCCGCCTCACCCTGTACCACGATGCCACCAGCGACGTGGAAGACTACAGCAAGCGCGCCTACGTGTCCGTGCCCTTGCGGCAGTATCTGGCCGACGAGGATGTGCATAGCCTGCGGGTATATTTCAGCGTGCACACCACGGACAGCGACGAGGACGTAAAGACCTACGAATTCGACGTGACTGAATAACAAGTTACAGGAAGCCGGAAGAAGCTGTTGCAGGTTGAAGAACATGCTTCGGATGCGGGCGATGCGGGTGGCGCAGATTTACGTCTGTGCCCGTTCCCGTCGGCTTGTCAACATGTTTGTTTGCCAACTCAAATCATTAAACGTATGAAGATATTATTCCTGAATTTGTGCGCCTGTGTGATGGCGCTGTTTTCGTGCCAGCAGAAGGGTGGCGACTACCAGTCTGTCTCGGCCGATGAGTTCGAGTCGCTGATTGCCAATCCCGAGGTGCAACGCCTCGACGTACGCACCGTGGCCGAGTATTCCGAAGGCCACATTGCCGGTAGCATCAACATCAACGTGCTCGACAAAGGGTTTGCCCAGGTGGCCGATTCCCTTTTGCAGAAAGAGAAACCCGTAGCACTGTATTGCCGCAGCGGTCGCCGCAGCAAGGAGGCAGCCAGTATTCTGAGTAAAAAGGGCTATAAGGTGTACGACTTAGACAAAGGCATCACCGGATGGGTACAGGCCGGAAAGGCGGTCGAGAAGTAACGGAAAACCGGTATACACCACAGTATAAACAGAATTACGCGGATTATTACAGATTCTATCACATGGGGCTACCCGATGGAATGAATCTGTGATAATCCGCGTAATCTGTATTGAACCTTCTGTTCGCAGTATCTTATTTCAGGCCCTCAATCATCCGTTTCAGCACTACCGTAGCCGATATCTCGCGGTTGGCAGCTTCGGGGATGACGATGCTTTGCGGGCTTTCGATGACGTCGTCGGTTACAATCATGTTGCGGCGAACGGGCAGGCAGTGCATGAAGTAGGCGTTGTTGGTGACGGCCATCTGACGGTCGCTCACGGTCCAGGCGCGGTCCTTGCTCAGTATCTGTCCGTAGTTGTCGCCGGTATAGGCGGCCCAGTTCTTGGCGTAGATGAAGTCGGCGCCTTCGAAGGCTTTCATCTGGTCGTATTCCACACGGGCGTTGCCCACAAACTTCGGATCGAGTTCGTAGCCTTCGGGATGGGTGATGACGAATTCATAGTCGGTAGCGTTCATCCACTCGGCAAACGAGTTGGGCACGGCTTGCGGCAGCGGACGCGGATGCGGAGCCCAGGTCATGACTACCTTCGGACGGGCAGTCTTCTTGTATTCCTCGATGGTGATGAGGTCGGCGAAGCTCTGCAGCGGGTGGCGCGTGGCGGCCTCCATGGAGAAGACGGGGCGGCCGGAGTACTTGATGAACTGGTTCAGAATGACTTCGTTGTAGTCGTAGTCGCGGTTTTCGAAGCGGGCAAACGAGCGCACGCCTATCACGTCGCAATAGCAGCCCATCACGGGGATGGCCTCCAGCAGGTGTTCGGGTTTGTCACCGTCCATGATGACACCGCGTTCGGTTTCCAGCTTCCAGGCACCTTGGTTGATATCGAGCACAATGACGTTCATGCCCAGGTTCAGTGCCGCTTTCTGGGTGCTGAGGCGGGTGCGCAGACTGGAGTTGAAGAAGATCATCATCAACGTCTTGTTGCGGCCCAGTTCTACGTATTTGAAACGGTCTTTCTTTATCTCAAAAGCTTCGGCAAGTGCGGACTTCAGGTCACCGATGTCCTGCACGCAAGTAAAATTCTTCATAATCGGCTTCTTTAGTTGATGTATATGTATGGATAGCAAAGATAGCGATAATTTGTGAAAACCAGCCATTTTTCCGTCAAGAATCCGTTGTCCGTCGCTGGCTGTCATCTCTGTTGAGGTAGGCCGTTCCGCACTTGCCGTGAAGGCTGTTTGCGGGGCACTTGCCCCCCATTTGTAGGACACTTGCATTCCATTTGTTCCACACTTGCACGGCTCGCG
>NZ_FR883129.1:0-8573 GCF_000435115.1 Bacteroides sp. CAG:633
ACCACCTCCCCCTTCGGGTACTCCTCCTTCGGGAAGGAGGAGAGTTTCAGATACTTTTATTTTGGCACACCCTCTCAAGATTTTATACTGAGCCCAAATACTTTCTTAATAGATTCCCGTTTATTCCCTAACTATGAGAAGAGCATTCTCATAACTGTGAGAAGAGTTTTCTCATGCCTATGAGAATGGCTTTCTCACAACTATGAGAAACAGATAAGACAAAAGGGAAAATATTGCTAAGAAGCACTGTGTCAGGAAAACATAAAGAACAGAAACTGTACACCTCTATTTAGGGCACGTGTAATAGCCTTTGCCCTGAGTCTTCGAGCCGTAGGCAATGGCATGCGTGGGGCAATAATGGTAACAAGCCAGGCAGTTGAGGCACCGACCGTTCCAGACGGGCATGTGTTTGCCCTCACGAAGGGGATGTACAGCCGTCAGCGTAATGTTGCCCACGGGACAGACTTCCGCGCAACGGCCGCAACCAATGCAGGCGTCTGCGTCGGCACGGAACGCCTTGTCCGACGTCATGAAGCGGGCGAACAGCGGATAAATTACGTTGGTTTTCAGTCCCGGCAACCTACCTCTCCAGGTAAAATCGCCCCGCACTCCCGCCTTGATTTGTTCTGCTACCTGCCGGACGGCGGCTGGAGCAGCATCCAGTTTGCGGTCGCGCACTTCTGCCTTGTCTACATCGAAGCCAGGAAAGAGGACGTACGTATTGGGCATGAAGACTGTGAAGCCGGCATCAGCCCGTAGCCCTGCCCGACTCACCGTTTCACTCCACATGCGGTACAGGCGGCCTGCATCGTCGCCACAGGTTGCCAGCAGGCCGACGTAGTTTCGCCCGGGCACATAGCCCTGCACGTCCATAGACGCCAGCACGCCCGCCAGATACTTGGGAAATCCCCACGAATGTACGGGGAAGACGAAGAGCAGCGGTTCGCCCTCGGCCAACGTCACCGTCAGCCGTTCTGCTCCCGGCCTCATGTACAGGCCCATATCCATCACCGGCTGACCGCCCAACTCCCGGGCCAGCATAGCCGCCACATAGCGGCTGTTTCCTGTTGCAGAAAAATAGAGTATCATAACGTTTCTATAACAACGACATGCCCCGTTCGTTCATCCGCGGGACTTCTGCCGACAAAAATAAGGATTAATTCTTGTAGAAACATATCCGACAAGTTTTAATCCATCTGAATACTTGAACATTTCATTTATTATCGATTACTTTGTAGCCTGAACAATCCTATTTACTACCATTTTTTAACAGAACCCACAATGAAAAAACTGAAAGGAAACCTGTTGATTTTACTTTTAAGTTTAGCCTGCTTCACAAGCCTGTCGGCACAAACCGATGCTGAACGGAAATTCATGGCTTCCGTTGACTCACTGAACACACAGTTTATCAACGCATATACCGGGAAGGACTATCCGGCTGCCGAAGCCCTCTGCCAAAAGGTTATTGACCTCTACGACGCACATGCGTCGCAACTGGCCGAAGGCTATGCTTACGTCAAATACTCCTATTACTATAACATGGCCAGCGTCCAGGCAATACAGGGGAAAAAGCAAGAAGCCGTCAGCAACCTGCTCAAATCCCTGAACAGCAATAAGATGGAAGTCAGCTACAACAGGGTAGTCAATGATGAGGACCTGAAAGACATTCTGGACGCACCTGAACTACAGCCCGCCCTGCAGCGACTGAAAGAGACCACCGATTACCTCTATATCCTGCAAAATGCGCCGGAATACACCCGCACGCAGCCGGCCGACAGCCTGCCCCGAATTGTCTATGCGCAGGCCGACGAACCCGACTTGAAGCGCGTCCGTAACTATTTCCGGCTGGACAGCGTGGCCGTGGCAGGCGACGAACTGGCCACCATCAAACGTATCCTGACCTATATCCACGACAAGATACGCCACGACGGCGGGAACGGCAATCCGACAGGTGGAAACAACTCCATCAACTTTGCCGAGGCCTGCAAGGACGGCAGCCGGGGCCTGAACTGCCGCGGACTGGCCACGGTGCTGAACGAATGCTACCTATCGATGGGTATTCCGTCGCGCGTCATCACCTGCATGCCGAAGACGTACATCAGCGACTGCCATGTCATCAACGCCGTTTATTCGTCCACCCTCGGCAAGTGGCTTTGGATAGACCCCACGAACAACGCTTGGGTGACCGACGAACAGGGCAACCTGCTGAGCGTGCAGGAAGTGCGTGCACGCCTCAGAAGTGGGCAGCCCGTCCGGGTGAACGAAGAGGCCAACTGGAACAATGAAAAGAAGACCACGACAGAAGACTATCTGTACGAATACATGGCCAAGAACCTGTTCTATCTGGAAAGCTGGACACGCTACGGGTTCAATACGGAAAGCGACTATGAGAATCTCATCAACTACATCTTCCTGCAACCCACCGGCTGCGACAGCAGTCAACGGAATTCGAGGAACCTGTCCGTCAACGACGACCAGTACTTCTGGCAGGCTCCCCGATAAAAAGAAGGCTCAAGTGCTTATCGCTACAAAGCCTTCAGCGCAGCCTCGTAGTCAGGCTCGTCGGAAATCACCTTGACCAGCTGCGTGTAGCGCACCTTACCGTCCTCGCCTATCACAACGACTGCACGTGCCATCAGCCCCTCCAGCGGACCGTCGGCCAGGCGAAGGCCATAGCCTTCTACAAAATCATGGCTGCGGAACAACGAGAGCGGCACTACGTTTTCCAGCCCCTCGGTGGTGCAGAAGCGTGACTGTGCAAAGGGCAAGTCCATCGACAGGCAGAGCACCACGGTGTTCTCCAGTTCCGAAGCGCGGGCGTTGAACTGACGGACGGACATGGCACACGTCGGCGTGTCAAGGCTGGGGAAGATATTCAGTATCACACGTTTCCCGCGATAAGACGACAGGCTGATTTCCTCCAGCGCAGCATTCACCGCCCGAAAGTCGGGTGCCTCCTGACCTACTTCCACCATCGGCCCACAGGTATGAGCCTCGAACCCACGACAAATCACAATTTCTCTTTTTTCTCCCTCCGGATTTCCATTTCTAACTCCGGCTGTAGTATCAACTGGCGTTGAAGCCAATGTAAAAGCTGTTCCCATACTTACGATAAATTGAAAGATATTCATAAAATAGTTTTTTCCTTTATCAACAATCTCACCCGCCATTTGGTTGCATGCCACAAAGGAAATACCTACATTTGCAAAAATAAAAAGCAAGAAACCGGTTCGCCCGTACCCGAAAAAGGGACAACGGAACGTAGTTGAAACTTCCTCGCCCGAGAGGCCGATATACGACACTTGTACGGCTCGCGAGAGACACTTGCACGGCTCGCGAGTAACACTTGCACGGCTCACGAGCCATACAAGCATAGTAGAAAAGCCCCTCCTGCCCCCTCCATACCATCCCTACAGCTTCCACCAACCCAAAGAAAGGACGTTAACAAATTGTTTACCAATCAAATACGTCCCATCAAGAAAGAATCGGGAAACGTAACCGGAAAACAGGAAAAATGAACATTTAAAAAACATCAGAAAGAACTATGGGAGCAGGAAAATGGATTGGCGGCATCATTGGCTTTATGGCCGGAGGACCGCTGGGCGCACTGGCAGGATTTGCAGTAGGGTCGTTGTTCGACCTCGACCGCCCCGCCGCACAAGGCAGTTACTACGGTGACGAATATCAGACAGCCAACGACACATACCAAGGACAGCGCAACAGCTTTCTCTTCTCCATGCTTGTCATGGCGTCGTACATCATCAAGGCCGACGGTCGCATCATGCACAGCGAAATGGAGTACGTACGCAACTTTCTGCGCACCAATTTCGGCGAAGCAGCCGTTAGCGAAGGACAGCAGATTCTGCTGAACCTCTTCGAACAGCGCAAACGTATGGACAGTCAGGACCCGATGGCTTTCAAGAATACGATACACGACTGCGGACAGCAGATAGCCGCCAACCTGAGCTATGAAGAACGGTTGCAACTGCTCGCCTTCCTGGCCAACATTGCTAAAAGTGACGGCCACGTCTGCACGGCAGAGTTAGAGGCGCTGAAGGAAGTAGCCATTTACATGGGACTGTCGGCGAAAGAAGTGGAGTCGATGCTCAACATGGGCGGCACTTCGCTGGAAGAAGCCTATAAAGTGCTCGAAATCGATCCATCGGCCTCCAACGACGAAGTACGCGCCGCTTATCGCCGCCTTGCCCTGAAGCACCACCCCGACCGCGTAGCTACGCTGGGCGAAGACATCAAGAAGGCAGCCGAAGAGAAATTCCAAAGTATAAACAATGCCAAGGAACTGATTTACAAGGCCCGAGGCATGAAATAAACAACACCCTTAAAAGCAATCGCCATGAACGGAAGAATCACGTCACCCCGCATCACCGAGTTACAGCCCGGTGAAATATTCGTTTTCGGAAGCAACCTCGAAGGCCACCACGGCGGAGGTGCCGCACTGCTGGCCTGGAAAAAGTGGGGAGCCATCTGGGGTCAGGGCGCCGGCCTGCAAGGACAGACCTACGGCATCCCGACCATGCACGGAGGCCCCGACCGCATCAAGCCCTATGTGGACGAATTTATCAGCTTCGCCCGCCAACACCCCGAACTGACATTTCTCGTCACCGAAGTAGGTTGCGGCATTGCCGGATTCCGTCCTGCCGAAATAGCTCCGCTGTTCCGCGATGCTGTCGATGTGGAAAACATACACTTGCCACAGCGGTTTTGGGAGGTGCTACAACCTGCCGCACAGTAATCCGCAAACGAACACTCATTTTATACGATAACCCTTTAGCAAATACAACCCTATGCAATACCTACTGACCCGCCCCGACAGCCTGAACGCCACCATACAGCTGCCTGCTTCGAAAAGCATCAGCAACCGTGCCCTTATCCTGCACGCCCTCTCGGGCGGCACGACACTGCCCGCCAACCTGAGCGACTGCGACGACACGCGCGTCATGGTTCGTGCCCTCAACGGACATCCCCAACACATCGACATCATGGCTGCCGGAACTGCCATGCGCTTCCTCACCGCTTACCTCAGTGTGACGCCCGGCACACGCGTCATCACCGGCACCGAGCGTATGCAGCAACGTCCCATCCGCATCCTGGTGGACGCCCTGCGCACACTGGGAGCACAAATTGACTACATCGGCAACGAAGGATTTCCGCCCCTGCGCATCACCGGCACCCGCCTGCAAGGACACGAAATCGAACTGGCTGGAAACGTCAGCTCGCAATACATATCGGCCTTACTGATGATAGGTCCCGTGCTGCCCCGCGGACTGGAGTTGCACCTGACGGGCGACATCATCTCGCGCCCTTACATCAACCTGACCCTACAACTGATGCACAGCTTCGGCGCCAATGCCCAATGGACCGCCCCCGACCGCATCAAGGTAGAGCCGGGCAGTTACCAAGACGTCCCCTTCACGGTAGAAAGCGACTGGAGCGCTGCTTCCTACTGGTACGAAATGCTGGCCCTTTGGAGCAGCAACACCGACGACACTACTGCCGCCCCCTGCATCGAACTGCCCGGCCTGCTGCCGCACAGCCATCAGGGCGACAGTCGCGGAGCCGAAGTCTTTGCCCGACTGGGCATCCACACCGAATACACGACACAGGGCGTACGCCTGACCCGTACCTCCACCTGTGCCGACCGCCTCGACGAAGACATGACCGACATCCCCGACCTGGCACAAACCTTCGTCGTGACCTGCTGTCTGAAAGGTATCCCCTTCCGTTTCACAGGTCTGCAAACCCTGAAAATCAAAGAAACCGACCGCATCTGCGCCCTCATCACCGAGTTGCGCAAACTGGGTTACGTAGTACGCTCCGAGCAAGACAGCATCCTGACGTGGGACGGCGAACGCTGCCCCGCCTCCGACGTTCCCGCCATTGACACCTACGAAGACCATCGCATGGCCATGGCCTTCGCCCCTGCCTGCCTGGTGCGTCCCGACATCCGCATCAACCATCCGCAGGTAGTGTCCAAGTCGTACCCCAACTACTGGAAAGACCTGCAAGTGGCAGGTTTCCGCATCACCGAAGGCACAGAAAGCTGAAAAGGACAGTGTGTTTCCGCTTTTTTAAGGCTGTCATGCCTCTTCATGCCCAAAATCTGTGTATCTTTGCGACACTCTATATATTAAATAAGGTATGTGGATACTGATTGTTAGTCTGATAGTTCTGGCCGTGGTAGCAGCCGTAGCCGGAGTAATACGCAACCGCCGCCTGCGCCGTCAGGTAGAAAGCGGAGAACTCGAAGCCATGCCCGAAGTGGTTGAAGTGGACAGCGAATGCTGCGGGCAGCACGAAGTCTGCGAGAAAGAAAGCCTGCTGGCAGCTGTCAGCCGGAAAATAGAATACTACGACGACGAAGAACTGGATAAATACGCCGGCGTGGCACCTGACTCGTATACCCCTCAGCAGGAAGACGAATTCCGCGACATCTTCTACACCATGCAGGACGAAGACGTGGCTGGCTGGGTACGCAGCCTGCAACTGCGCGGCATTGCCTTGCCGGACAACCTGAAGGATGAAGTGTTCCTCGTTGTCGGCGAACTGAGAGCCAACCCGCACAAAAAGTAAAGAGTTAAAAGGAGGCAAATGGAATAAGAAGGAGCCGCAAGCCAATACAGACCTTCACCATTAACCATTTACCATTCATCATATACCATTAATGAACATGGATCTGTTGCAATATACCTTTTTCCAACATGCCCTCATCGGCAGCCTGCTGGCAAGTATCGTCTGCGGCATGGTGGGCACATACATCGTCACCCGTCGGCTGGTGTTCATCAGCGGTGGTCTGACCCATGCTTCGTTCGGAGGCATCGGACTGGGACTGTACACCGGCATCCCGCCCATCCTTTCCGCCGCCCTGTTTGCAGTACTGTCGGCCTTCGGTGTCGAATGGCTCAGCAAACGGAAAGACATGCGCGAAGACTCGGCCATCGCCGTCTTCTGGACGTTGGGCATGGCGCTAGGCATCATGTTCACTTTCCTTTCGCCCGGTTTTGCGCCCGACCTCTCGGCCTATCTGTTTGGCAACATCCTCACCATCACGCTGGCTGATATTGCCCTGTTGGCAGCACTGGCTGCGGTGCTCACCCTTTTCTTTACACTCTACCTGCGGCCCATTGTCTACGTAGCCTTCGACCGCGAGTTTGCCCGTTCGCAAGGTATCCCCGTGCAACTGTTCGAATATGCGATGATGATGTTCATAGCCCTGTCCATCGTGGCCTGCCTGCGCATGGTAGGCATTGTGCTCGTCATCTCGCTGCTCACCATTCCGCAGATGACGGCCAATCTTTTTTCCTACCGCTTTCACCAGATTATCTGGCTGTCCATCGGTATAGGCTACCTCAGCTGCCTGGGCGGACTGCTGATTTCGTTCTACCTCAACGTGCCTTCGGGAGCCTCCATCATCTTCTTTTCCATCATTATCTATGCGCTTTGCAAGGCTGGAAAGAGTTTTTGGCTATATTTGCGGAAGAAAAGCCCAGCCGCCGTTCCGCAGGAAAGGAAATAATACCCCCGACGTCAGGAGCAAGTACGATACGGTTGGGAAACAAACATCATTCAATTAAAACATATCAGATATGGAAATAACAATTCAGTCATTAGACCAGATTCACGAAGCCGCCCGCCAGTTCATCGAAGCCATGGGCGACAATACCGTCTTTGCCCTCTACGGGAAAATGGGAGCAGGAAAAACCACTTTCATCAAAGCCATCTGCGAAGAACTGGGAGTATCGGACGTCATCACATCGCCCACCTTTGCCATTGTCAACGAGTATCGTTCCGACATTGCCGGTGAACTGATCTACCATTTCGACTTCTATCGCATCAAGAAACTCGAAGAGGTATACGACATGGGATACGAAGACTACTTCTACAGCGGTGCGCTCTGCTTCATCGAATGGCCCGAACTCATCGAAGAGTTGCTGCCCGGCAACACCATCAAAGTCACCATCGAAGAGGTAGAAAACGGTGCCCGTAAAGTGACCATGGAAGAACTCGGATAAAACCGCGCACCATGAGTCAATACATCATACAAGGCATTTTTGCGGCCGCCGGAGTTACAGCTCTGCTGGCTGCTCTTTTCAATTGGGACTGGTTCTTCACGGCGCGCAACACGCAGTTCATCGTCAACAACGTCGGACGCCGACAGGCACGCTGGTTCTACGGAGTATTGGGCCTCATCCTGATAGGTACTGCCGTATTCTTCTACCTGAACACGCCTGCGGTCTGACCAACCGGTTGAGGATGTTCCTCTTTACCGATACGGTTCCCGTCCCTGAAATCCCCCGTTTTTTCCCCAGTTAGAGAAAAAAAATTCCCCAGTTAGAAAAAAAATTTTTCCCAGTTAGGAAAAAAAACTTTCCTAACTGGGAAAAAATATGCCCTTTTCGCCGCGTCGTCCCGACAGGGCTACATCGAGGATATATAAAATAAAAAAAGTCTGGTGTGCTTTCGCACGTCAGACTTTCAATTCTCTCTTAAGGTTGCGCTAAAATTATTCAGCTACAACTGCTGCGCTATCTTGAGCAGTAGTGTCAGCGGCTGCT
>NZ_FR883129.1:8606-26279 GCF_000435115.1 Bacteroides sp. CAG:633
CTGCTTCAGCTTCTGCTGCGGCTGCTTCAACAGCTGCGATTGAATCAGCGATACGGATAGAATCAGCTGCTGCTTGTTCAGCGTTAGCTGCTTTGTTACCACAAGATGCGAAAGATACTGCTACGATAGCTGCTGCCATCAAAACTAATTTTTTCATTTCCTTTACTTTTTAAAACGTAATACAATCATTTGCTTTATTAAAACGCTGCAAAGGTATGCACTTTTTAAATATGTTGTTCTCCAAACACCCATTTTTTTTAGAGTTTTTTTTGAAGTTTTTCTGTAACTTTTCGCAAATGACTGTATATGAGCACATTCTTTATATGTTAAAAAACATATTACTCTACAGCAATGCTATTATAGAGGTATCTTTTAATACTTCGCTTGGGTGTTTTCTCGAATTCGGTCGGGTAAAGCTGAATTTGGCTGACCTTCTCGTAAGCGGCTACGCTTTCGTTCAGACTCTTCAGATTTTCGTCCATAATGGCTTTCAGGTTATCCGGTTGGTTCAGTCCCAACGAGTCGAGTGCTTCGTAGTCGGCATAAACCAGTGCAACCAGTTTCTTGTTGCGCTCTATTACAAGACTCTCCAACACGAAAGGCAGGTTGTTAAGGCGTGCTTCTATCTCTTCGGGGAAGATATTCTGCCCGTTCGAACCCAGAATCATCGTCTTGCTGCGGCCGCGAATGTAAAGGTTGCCCTTTTCGTCGAGCAAACCAAGGTCGCCGGTACGCAACCAGCCGTCTTCGGTAAATGCCTCGCGGGTAGCTTCGGGGTTCTTGTAATAGCCCACCATTACGTTTTCGCCACGCACCTGGATTTCTCCGTATTTAGCCTCCGGATCTTCTTTCCAGATACGGGCTTCCATAATATCGAGTACCCGGCCCGATGAGGTCGGAACAAATTCTTCGCACGGGGCATAACTGATGAGCGGCGCACACTCGGTCATACCGTAGCCGATGGTGAAAGGAAACTTAATGCGATGGAAAAATTCTTCCACCTCGGGATTCATGGCAGCACCACCGATGATGACTTCCTTGAAACGTCCTCCCAGCGCATCGACCAGCTTCTTACGGATCTGGCCATAAATCTGACTATCCAGCAAGGGAATGTTAAGTGCCCAACGCATACTGCGGCGATTGATGATGGGCTGAATGACATTCTTATAAATCTTCTCGATGACCAACGGCACGGTAATGATCAGATTGGGCTTCACTTCTTCGAATGCTTTCATCAGGATCTTCGGTGAAGGAATCTTACCCAGCAGTGTGATGTGGGTTCCGACAGCTGTAGCCGTCAGGAAGTCGAATGCACAGCCGTAAGCATGTGCCAAGGGCAAGAACGACAATACTCTGTCGCCTTTCTTCAACAGCTGTGAACGGATACCGAAAGTCACGTTGCCAGCCAGATTGTTGCCCGTCAGCATCACTCCTTTGCTAAAGCCGGTTGTACCCGAAGTATAGTTGAGCAACATCACTTTGTCATTACTCAATTCTGTGTAAATGACATCTTCTTTATGAAAACCATTAGGATAGTGTTTGTCCATCTCTTCGTTCTGGTGTTTAAGGAAGAGCTGGATGGTTTCGCCGTCACGCTGGTACAGGCACCGAAAGTCGGTAAGTGAAAAAACACCCCGAAGCCCTGCCAGACGTTCTTCCTCCAGATGTTCCCAAATAAGGTCGCTTGTGAAAAGGAAGACCGACTCGGAGTGATTGACAATGTGATGTACATCGTTCGGACTGAAGTCTTGCAGAATGGGCACCACAATTCCTCCGTAGGTAATGACGGCCATATAGGCAATGCACCAACGCGAATTGTTCTTTCCGATGATGGCTATTTTATCGCCACGCCTCAGCTGGCAATACTTGAACAGCAGATGCAGACGGGCTATCTCACGAGCCACGTCGCCATACGAATAAGTTGTGTCTTCACCATAATCGGTGTAGCACGGAAGATCCCAGTTCTCGCGGAAGCTGCGTTCGTACAGCTTGATGAAATTTTCTTGTATCATTGCACAGATAATTGATGAGTGTGCAAAAATAGGGATTTTAGATGAATAATATGTATATTTGCGACCTGAAAGTGATTTTTTATAAGTTTATGATAGATACAACTATATTTCAGGATAAGACAGCAGTTTACTATACACTGGGCTGTAAACTGAACTTTTCCGAAACATCGACCATCGGCCGCATCTTGCGCGAAGCGGGCATACGCACCGCACGCAAGGGGGAAAAGGCCGACATCTGTGTAGTGAATACCTGTTCGGTGACGGAAGTGGCCGACAAAAAATGCCGGCAGGCCATCCACCGGCTCATCAAGCAGCACCCGGGTGCCTTTGTGGTGGTGACCGGATGCTACGCGCAGCTGAAACCCGACACCGTGGCCGACATCGAAGGTGTGGACGTAGTGCTGGGTGCCGAACAGAAGAAAGACGTGCTGAACTATCTGGGTGACCTGCAAAAACATGCACACGGCGAAGCCCATACCTCGGCACTGAAAGACATCCGCACGTTTGCCCCTTCCTGCTCGCGGGGCGACCGCACACGCTTCTTCCTCAAGGTACAGGACGGATGCGACTATTACTGTTCGTACTGCACCATCCCCTTTGCACGCGGACGCAGCCGCAATGGCAGTATCGCATCGCTGGTGGAGCAGGCACGCCAGGCCGCTGCCGAGGGCGGACGTGAAATAGTGCTGACCGGTGTCAACATTGGCGACTTCGGGAAGTCGACCGGTGAAACCTTCTTCGACCTGGTGAAAGCGCTGGACGAAGTAGAGGGCATCGAACGCTACCGCATCTCCTCCATCGAACCCAACCTGCTGACCGATGAGATCATCGACTTTGTATCGCGTTCGAAACGCTTCATGCCTCACTTCCACATTCCCTTGCAATCGGGTTGCGACGAAGTGCTGAAGCTGATGCGCCGACGCTACGACACGGCTCTGTTTGCCACCAAAGTACGGAAAATAAAGGAAGTGATGCCCGATGCCTTCATCGGTGTGGACGTAATAGTAGGTACGCGTGGCGAAACCGAAGAGTACTTCGAACGCGCGTACGAGTTTATCCGCAGTCTGGACGTCACCCAGCTGCACGTATTCAGCTACTCCGAACGTCCCGGCACACAGGCCTTGAAGATAGACTACATCGTCCCGCCCGAGGAGAAACACCGCCGCAGCCAACGTCTGCTGGAGCTGTCGGACGAAAAGACGCATGCCTTCTACGCACGCCACATCGGACAAACCCTGCCCGTATTGCTGGAACGTTCCAAGGCCGGTGCTCCCATGCATGGCTTCACGGCCAACTACATACGTGTGGAAGTGCCCCACGACGACCGCCTCGACAATCAGGTGATTCCCATCACGCTGGGCGACTTCAACGACGACGGTACCGCCCTGCTGGGACAAATCAAACTTTAAACCAACCGCCAGCTTTCGAACCTGAATTTTAAGAACAACTGAAACATCCAACCGTGAAATCGAAGCTTATATATCTGCTGACCTATGCCGGAATGTGGCTGCTGGCCCTGCTTCCTTTCAGAGCCATCTACGTTCTGTCCGACGGACTTGCCTTCCTGATGCAGCACGTCATCCACTACCGGCGGAAGGTGGTCCGCACCAACCTGCGCAACTCCTTCCCTGAAAAAAGCGCCGAAGAGCTGAAAGAGATAGAAAACAAATTCTACCACTACATCTGCGACTACATGCTCGAAGAAGTGAAAACCCTGCGAATCTCCTTCGAAGAGCTGACCCGGCGCATGACTTACGAAAACAAGGAAGAGTACCTTAACATGATAGACAAATACGGAGGCATTGTGCTCCTGATTCCCCACTACGCCAACTTCGAATGGATTATCGGAATGGGAGCCATCATGCAACCCGGCGACCTTCCGGTACAAGTATACAAGCCTCTGCACAATCCCTATCTGGACGAAATGTTCAAACGCATCCGCTCGCGCTTCGGCGGATACAACGTGCCCAAACACTCCACGGCGCGCGAAATGATAAAGCTGCGCCGCGAACACAAGCGCATGGCCGTGGGACTGATTACCGACCAGTCGCCCAACCGCAGCGAAGCGCACTACTGGACTACGTTCCTCCATCAGGACACCGTGTTCATGGACGGAGCCGAACGCATTGCCCGGATGATGGGCTTTCCCGTCTTCTATTGCGAACTGATACGCCAGAAGCGGGGACACTGCCGGGTTATCTTCGACCTGATCACCGAAACGCCCAAGCAAACTGCCGACGGCGAGATAACCGAATGCTTCGCCCGAAGGCTGGAGCAAACCATCCGACGCGACCCGCCCTACTGGTTCTGGTCGCACAAACGCTGGAAACTGAAACGTGAAGACGTCATACAACATGGATAAGAAAATAGCAGTCGTCATTCTGAACTGGAACGGATGCGGGATGCTCCGCTCCTACCTGCCCTCCGTAGTGTCCTATTCCGAGGCTGACGGAGCCACAGTCTACGTGGCCGACAATGGATCGACGGACGATTCCGTTGAGACGGTACGCCGCGAATTTCCCACCGTCCGCCTCATCACGCTAGACCGCAACTACGGTTTTGCCGACGGTTACAACCAAGCCTTGAAGCAGGTGGAGGCCGAATACGTCGTCCTGCTGAACTCCGACGTCGAAGTCACCGAACACTGGCTTGCCCCGCTGGCCGAGTACATGGACGCCCACCCCGAAGTAGCGGGCTGCCAACCTAAAATCAGGAGTCTGCGGCAGAAAGACCTGTTCGAATACGCTGGAGCCGCCGGCGGATACATCGACAAGTACGGTTACCCCTTCTGCCGAGGTCGCATCATGGGGGCAGTCGAGGCCGACAACGGTCAGTACGATACCATCGCTCCCGTATTCTGGGCTACCGGTGCCGCCCTGTTCATCCGTCTGAAGGATTACCGCGAAGCCGGCGGACTGGATGGACGGTTCTTCGCCCATATGGAAGAGATAGACCTGTGCTGGCGACTGCGTGCACGCGGCCGCGAACTGGTATGTATCCCCCAGAGCGTAGTCTACCACCTGGGAGGTGCCACACTGAGCAAGGAAAACCCGCGCAAAACCTTCCTGAACTTCCGCAACAACCTGCTGATGCTTTACAAGAACCTGCCCGAAGGCGAACTGAAAAGCGTAATGCGCATCCGCACCCTACTCGACTATGTAGCCGCACTGAACTTCCTGCTGAAACTGCAGGGTCCCAACGCAATGGCCGTCCTCCGTGCCCGCCGTGCCTACCACGCCCTGCGCAAGGATTTTGCTGCTTCGCGCGAAGAGAATCAGCAGAAAGCCGTGCTGACACAGATTCCCGAACGGATTGGTCAGAGCATTCTGAAAGCCTTCTACCTGCAAGGCAAAAAGACCTTCGCCCGACTGATGAATATCCGCCCGGCATAAGGGCGTTCTCACCCCTCCTGACACGGCGTACAGAGGCTGTTTTACACAGTCGTGAGAGACACTTGCATGGCTCGCGAGAAACACAAGTGCGGCTCGTGAGAGACACTTGCACGGCTCACGAGCAACACAAGTACGGCTCGCGAACCACACTTGCATGGTTCACGAGCCGTATTTATAGGTTGAAAAACAAAATCTGTTATAGCTTTTTCCAGGCATTCAAAGCCAGCCTCTGAACACTCAGAGCAGCGGGCAGTCATCGCGTCCGCACTCTAGCTCCACACCTGCTGCCTTGATGTCGGCACCCATCGGCGGATTGCGTTTGGCAAGTTTCAGTTCAATCTGCTCCACCTGCGGAAAATCGGCAAACAGCCGCTTTACAATCCGGCCTGCCACGTGTTCCAACAGTTTGGAAGGGACATCCATCTCGGCCTTCACCGACTGATAAACGTCGGCATAGCTGACCGTATCATCCACCTCGTCGGTAGCCGCCGCACGGGCAACGTCTACTTTCAGGCGCAGACTCACAGTAAACTCATTGCCCACTAAAGTTTCCTGTCCGCCCACACCGTGATGGGCATAAAAGCAAAGGTCGTCGAGAAAAATATAACTCTTCATCTTAACAGTTTCTACCGGTATTTGCAATCAGACTCTTAATCTTCTCGTTTAGTCCGTCGGCCTGCATCAGCTGTTCCAGCGTCAGATGCATGCGATAGCGCCAGTAATGACGCGGATTGGCCGGCACGTTGATGCGCTCTTCCTGCGCATTGGGGTTACGCAACTTGCCGTCTATCGACAACCAGTCTTGCAAAGAAAGGATGCAAAGAATGGAGTTGCCGTACAGATGGTTGCACACTATCTCCTCGCAGATTTCCGGTGTAGCTTCGGCCGGTGCCGTGCCATACCGTCCCAACACGGAGTTGAAGTAGCGTTGCGTCTGTTGGCTGTTCTCCTCCCACCAGCCACGCAGGGTGGACATATCATGGGTCGAAATGGTACATACCGAACGGTAAGGATACCAGTCGGGACGTCCGAACTCCTGTGCCGGATCTTTCGGCATGCGCTGTATTTCGAGCGAAAGGATACGCAAGTCGTTCATTACCCAGGCTACACAATCGGGAATCATACCCAAGTCTTCGCCACAAACCAGCATGCGGGTCGACTGCGTCAGTTGCGGCAACTTCTTCATGGCCTGTTGATGCCAGAACTCGTTGTGACGGCGATAATAATACTGGTCGTACAGACGGTTGAAAGCAGCTTTCTCCCAATCGTTCAGTGCACGGTAAACGAAATCGTGCTGCACGCCGATACGCGGATGGTACTTATACGGATCGTTACGGTCGGGAACAAAAAGTACGTCGCTAATCAGCGAATAAAGCCCGTCGCGTATCCAGATGCTGTCGGCATCGGTCTTTCCGGCAAAGTAAGCTTCGACCTTGCGCTGAGTATCAAACTCAGGACGCATGCGGTATATCTCGAACGTATCAGTCGGTTCGATGAAGGTCTGCTTCACATAATCGGTATGCGGACCGAACACCTGACCTAAGAAATACTCGTGTATATAAGGTTTCAGGAAGAAATCTTCGCGGAAAGGCAGACCGTAGCTTTCGATTTCCTCGCGCGACATAGGCAGGGCAGGCACAAACTGGCCCAACAGCCCGTGTACGGCATGCATCGGTATCTCCCAAATGCGGAAGAAGCCAAGAATATGGTCAATGCGATAGGCGTCGAAGTACTCGGACATCTTGCGGAAACGCTTCATCCACCATGCATAACCGTCCTTTTCCATCACATCCCAATTGTAAGTCGGGAATCCCCAGTTCTGCCCGTTCACCGAAAAATCATCGGGCGGAGCACCGGCCTGTCCGTTCAAGTTGAAATAGTGAGGTTCTTTCCAGGCTTCCACACTGTTGCGGCTGATGCCGATAGGAATGTCACCTTTCAGCACTACACCGTGTGCACGGGCGTGCTCGGTAGCTGCCAGCAATTGCTTATGCAGATTGAACTGTATGTAATAATAGATGGCAATGCTTGCATACACCTCGGAAGCAGGATCGCAAAGCGCCTCGATTTCATCGGCCTTGTACACCTGATAACGGGGCCATTCGCGGAAGTTCGGTGTGCCGTACGTATCGCGCAGATAGCTGAATGCTGCATAAGGAAGCAACCACTCACGGTTGGCCTCGAAGAAACATTTGAATTCGTCCGAAGCCAAAACCTTCTCGCCTTCCTGCTTGAATATCAGACGGAAGTAGTCCCACTTGGCACGGTTTACGGCCTCGTAGTCCACAGCAGGCAAAGCGTTGAGTTCTTTCTGCCGTCTTTCGAAGTCGGCCATCAGTCCGGCATCCTCCAGACTACCCAACTGCTTCAGGTCAGTATACATCGGATGGAAAGCATAAATGGAGATGCTGTTATAAGGATAAGAGTCGACCCACGTATGCGTCATGGTTGTATCATTGATAGGCAAAATCTGCACAACCTTCTGACTGGTCTTTACAGCCCAGTCTATCATACGTTTCAGGTCACCGAAGTCACCCACACCAAAACTCTGCTCCGAACGAAGCGAGAATACGGGCACAGCTACGCCTGCTCCCTTCCATGCCGGAAGGTTGAAATAAACGTAACGGTCGCCTACAACCAATGTCTCGCACGGTCCCAGTTTCGGATTGGCCTGATAGCGGTTCGGATTATTTTCCCAGGCTACAGCACGCTGTTCTTTCTTATTGTACAAAATGAACTTGTATTCCAAGGGGAAAGTCAGCTTTTCGACATCTAAGTCAATCTGCCATTCGGGAAAATCAGCATCAGTCATCAGGATAGCCTTATCAGGATCCCAATTTCCCAATGCTTTCTGATTGCCGCAAATACCCAAGCAATGGTCGGCATCGATGCAAGGTGCATAAGCCTTGATCAGGATACTGCGCTCGTGACTTGTTACAGCAGCCTGACGCTCTCTGTGTGCCAGCAAAGATTCGGTAAATGCAGAAGTATAAAAATACTGTTGTTCGGGCAGATCCTTCCAACAGTCATACAAGTTATAAACTTTTTCGGCAACAGCGCCCGACACGTGTAACACACGCGGCAGACTGTTCCATTCGGCACGTACAGACTTGCCTTCACGATATACATGATAGCCATACTGCACGCTGCCATTTTCCGGCATCCGGATTTCTATTTCTGCTGTCCAATGAATGCCGTCAACCGTGCTCAAGGGAATTGCTCCTTCTGGCCGGTTTTCACCCAGTTCGGGGACAGAGCCCAGGACTCTGATTTCTTCTCCCCAATTGGTGCGATACTCAATATTAAATGATAGCGTCATATATATTAGATTTAGAAACGACAATAGCTGCATTCGATTATGCAAGTATAAAAATTATAAATCATAATCATGCAGCTATTGTTATCCAAGCCTTTTAAAATCCTATGCAAACGTTTGCTTCATTCCGGTTCTTTATCCGCAACGCGATGCGCCGCAAGTTTTACAAATCAGACAGCCTTCCTGATAAACAAGTGTTTCATTACCGCAGTTCGGACATTTCTTGCCTTTGGCTTCCGTACCGTCAGTTACGTACTTCTTCAAAGCACGTTCCACACCGTTCTTCCAGGTATTGATGCTTTCACTATCCAGTTGCAACGAGCTGACAAGTTTCATCACCTGTTCAATTGGCATACGATAGCGGAGCACACCAGATATCAGTTTGGCATAGTTCCAATACTCTTTATTAAACTTCTCGGACAAGCCTTCAATTGTAACTTTGTATCCCCGTTTGTTCTCAAACTGGAAGTCGTAACGTTTCACTCCGTTTTCATCGACATTCTTTATAATATGTCCCGAAACAACGTTCTTCGGCAAAATAATTCCTTCATCATCGTCCAGCACACCAGTGAAGATTTCGTAAGGATGCCCGTCGAGCAAACCGACAAATGCCACCCATTTTTCCTTGTTGTTCTGGAAACGTACGACATCGGCATACAACACTTTAGGACGCGTTTCGACAACCGTAGGCGGTTTGCAAGGAGGAAGTTCTTCTTTCTTATCGCTCTTTGTAGAAATCAGCACGCCCGAACGAGAGCCATCACGGTAAACCGTACATCCCTTACAACCGGAACGCCATGCCTCTACATACAGACGATTGACAAGTTCCTCATCTACGTCGCTAGGCAAATTGATGGTTACACTGATAGAGTGGTCTACCCATTTCTGAATACGTCCCTGCATCTTGACCTTCATCAGCCAATCCACATCGTTAGAAGTAGCCTTATAATAAGGGGACTTGGCAACCAAAGCATCAATCTCATCCTGCGTATATCTTTTTGCCGGATTATATCCTTGTGCTTCCATCCATGTTACAAACTTGGGATGGAAAACAATGTATTCCTCGAAAGCATCACCTGTTTCGTCAATAAAGTCGACGCGGACATTCGTATCATTAGGATTTACTTTACGACGGCGTTTATAAACGGGAAGGAATACCGGTTCGATGCCCGAAGTGGTCTGCGTCATCAGACTGGTTGTTCCTGTAGGAGCAATCGTCAGACAGGCAATGTTACGACGGCCATATTTAGCCATCTCCTCATACAATTCAGGATCAGCCTCACGCAAACGACTGATAAACGGATTATTCTTCTCGCGTTCAGTATCGTATATTTCGAAAGCTCCACGTTCTTTTGCCATCTCAACAGAAGAGCGATAAGCACTCAGAGCAATAGTCTTATGAACTTTTTCCGAGAATTCGGTAGCTTCTTCAGTTCCGTAACGCAATCCCAAAGCTGCGAGCATATCACCTTCAGCCGTTATACCTACTCCGGTACGACGTCCCTGTCCACTCTTCTTATAAATCTTCTCCCACAACACACGCTCCGTACGCTTCACATCATCCGATTCGGGATCTGAATCTACCTTAGCCAAAATCTTTTCGATCTTCTCCAACTCCAGATCGATAATATCGTCCATAATGCGTTGCGCCAAAGCCACGTGCTTCTTAAACAATTCAAAATCAAAATAAGCATCAGGCTTAAACGGATTCACCACGTACGAATACAAGTTGATCGCAAGCAAACGGCAAGAATCATAGGGACACAAAGGAATTTCGCCACACGGATTGGTCGATACTGTGCGATAACCCAAGTCTGCATAGCAATCGGGTACCGATTCCCGCAGAATAGTATCCCAGAAAAGTACACCGGGTTCAGCCGACTTCCAAGCATTGTGCACAATCTTCTTCCACAACGCCGAAGCATCGATTTCTTTCTTAAATATAGGATCAGCCGAATCTATAGGATATTGCTGAACATAAGGTTTTCCTTCGATTGCAGCCTCCATGAAAGCATCATCCAGTTTCACAGACACATTAGCACCCGTTACTTTACCTTCGGTCATCTTAGCATCTATAAATGCTTCCGAATCAGGATGCTTGATAGAAACACTCAGCATCAAAGCTCCCCGGCGTCCGTCTTGAGCAACTTCACGTGTAGAGTTGGAATAACGCTCCATAAAAGGAACCAAACCCGTTGAAGTCAAAGCGGAATTCTTAACCGGTGAACCTTTCGGACGAATATGTGATAAATCATGTCCCACACCACCGCGACGTTTCATCAGCTGAACCTGCTCTTCATCAATTTTAAAAATAGCTCCATAAGAATCAGCCTCTCCATCCACACCAATCACAAAGCAATTGGACAAAGAAGCAACCTGATAGTTATTGCCAATACCAGTCATCGGGCTTCCCTGAGGAACAATATATCTGAAATGATCGAATAAAGCGAACAGTTCCTCTGAACTTAACGCATTCGGATATTTGGCCTCAATACGAGCCACCTCATTAGCTATACGCCAATGCATGTCTTCCGGAGATTTTTCGTAAATATTACCGAAAGAGTCCTTGACTGCGTATTTGTTTACCCAAACTCTGGCAGCCAACTCATCACCTTGGAAGTATCGTAAAGATTCTTCAAAAGCTTCTTCATAAGAATAAACTTTCTTTTCCACTATATTTGTATTTTCTTAGATTTATCTGCTATAAGTATTTGTGTAGAAGTCGTACTTATCGTCAACAAATGCGGATGCAAAGCTATGAATGTTTTTCTATTCAGCAAAATAAAAAGCGAACATTTTATCAACAGAATAAAAGTTTTCCATTTAGAGAAGAATTACATCTGATTATAAACAACTTATCTTTTTCAACAAGAAGAAAAGTTTTCCAAAAAGGAAAAGATATATGTATAAAACCAAAGAATAATTATACTTTTCTAAAAAAGGAGGAAGATATTAACAGGAGCTGTGAACAACTTCTATAATTCTTTTCTTATATTTGCAGAAAAAAGACAAAATATGGAAAGCCTAAAAGAAAGAAGAACAATACGGAAATACCAGCCAAAGGATATTCCCGCCGAATTGTTAAATGATTTACTCGAAACAGCCTTTCGAGCCTCTACTGTTGGAAACATGCAAGTCTACAGCGTAATTGTAACAAGAGACGCTGAACGGAAAGCCCGCCTGGCACCGGCACATTTCAACCAGCCCATGGTGCAAAACGCACCCGTCGTACTAACTTTCTGCATCGACCTACGCCGTTTCAGCAAATGGTGCGAGCAACGCAAAGCACAACCTGGCTACAACAACTTCGAATGGTTTATAACCGGAGCCGTCGACACTCTGCTCGCAGCACAGACTTTTTGTGTAGCCGCCGAAGAAAAAGGCCTAGGCATCTGCTATCTGGGAACTACAACCTACAACCCCGACATGATTGTAGAAGCCTTAGAATTACCGGAATTAGTATTCCCGCTTACTACTATTACTGTAGGCTGGCCCGACGAAACGCCCGCACAAACCGACCGTCTGCCACTCGAAGCCATCGTACACGAAGAAGTCTACCACGATTATACTCCTTCCGACATTGACCGCCTGTATGCCTACAAGGAATCGCTGGACGAGAACAAAAAATATATAGAAGAAAACAAAAAAGAAACCTTGGCTCAAGTATTTACAGACGTACGCTACACTAAGAAAGACGCCGAAGCTATGTCTAAAAGACTTTGGGAAGTAATGAAACAACAAGGTTTCTAAACTTCTATTACCCTCTTCAAACTCCTTACAAAGGAAAAACAAATTCCCGCAAATCACGCTTAGACAGTTTCAATAACTTTCATCGCAATTTGCGGGAATTAATTTATTAAGAATCAAGAATATTCCGTTACAATCAGTTTCCCCGTTTCAAGTCTGCCTGTATTTCATCGATTTCAGCACGGAAAGACTTATCTACTTCCGTCAGTTCCTTTATCGTCTTGCAGGCATGAAGCACGGTTGCATGATCCTTATTACCTATCAGCGTACCAATCTTCGCCGTAGAGAAATCAGTATTCTTCTTAGCCAGATACATGGCTATTTGACGCGCCTGTACCACCTCACGCTTTCTGGACTTCGTATGAATCACAGAAGCATCCAGATTAAAGTGGCGACAAACAGTCGTAATAATATCATCCACCGTAACTGCCTTGCTTTCACAATTCACCACTTTACGGACAATGCGCTGAGCCAGCTCCAGGTCAATCTCCTTATTATAGATCGTAGAGTGCGCCATGATGGAAATCACAATGCCTTCCAAATCACGAACACTGTCGCTTACGTTCTCTGCAATGTAGTCGATTACTTCGGGCGGGAACTTCAAGCCATCGCGATGAATTTTGTTACGCAGAATATCCTTCCGCAATTCAACCGTCGGTTTTTCCAGTTCCGCCACCATTCCCCATTTAAAACGGGTTATCAGACGTTCTTCCATACCCTGCAATAACACAGGCGCTCTATCGGAAGTCAGAATCAATTGCTTGCCGTTCTGATGCAGATGATTAAAGATATGGAAGAAAGTGTTCTGCGTCTTGGTAACGCCGGCAAATTCCTGAATATCATCAATAATCAATACATCAATTGTCTGGTAGAAGTTTATAAAGTCGTTTGTAGTATTGTTTCGCACCGAATCAGTGTATTGCACCTGAAACAAATGAGCCGACACATACAGCACACGCTTTTCAGGATACAGTTCTTTAATCTTTGTTCCAATAGCATTGGCCAGATGGGTTTTTCCTACTCCCGACGCACCGTAGAAGAACAACGGATTAAAGATAGTCTTAGCCGGATTGAGTGCAACTGCTTCGGCTACGCTGCGCGACAGCTTATTGCTTCCGCCCTCAATAAAAGTCTCGAAATTATACTCCGGATTCAGATGTGGATCCAAGTCGGACACAGGCACCTGCGGAATCTGCTTGTTTACAACAGGCTTCTGAGGAATAATGGTACGATGAGTCGATTCCAGTTCCACCGTTTTAGGCGGACGGGAACTTCTGTCTACCATTACATTATACATCAGCTTTGTCCCCTCACCTATTACTTTATAAAGAGTCTTTCTCAGCAAGTCTACAAACTTGTCTTCCAGAAACTCATAAAAGAACTGGCTGGGAACCTGTACAACCAAAGTCTTGTCCTCATATTTCAATGGGACAATAGGCAGGAACCAGGTTTTGTACGTCTGCTCCGGAACATTGTCTCTGATAATTTCAAGACAGCGGTTCCACAGTCCGACATGATCAACTACACTCATAACGGCTTCTAAACATTTATTGATTAAGCGAAACTTCTACGATTGCAAAATTCGCAATCTTATTTGAGAAAAACAAATCACTTTTTTCTTGCTTTTTTCAATCGGACAATAAACACTTTACTTTCAGGCACTTATAGAAAAGCATAAAAATAGCCTCCGTAAAGAGGCTATTGTTTATATTCAACTTTCTGATAATCATTACACTTACATACTTACCGACAGTATATCCGACTATCGGAAAAGAAACCCGTAAATAAGGGTTTAGCGTTCTTTTATAGGCATATCAGAGCTTCTGTTTTATACTGAGCAAGCAGCGTCTCTATTTAGACAAAATCTATATAGTGACTATTTTTCACTTATCCTTCTTACCAAACAGGGAGAAGTGAACGTAACGCTTCGGATGCGCCTTCAGGTCTTCCAACAGACTGGCTGCATTGGCCGTAGTGGCACTCAAATTATTGTAAAGGGTCGGATCGTTGAACAACAGTCCTACCGTATTGTCCGTGCGTCCCAACTTGTCTGTAATCATTTTTACGTTGGCAAGCGTAGAGTCTACACGCTGCATGGCAGCCGCATAATCTATATCTTTCAGATTATTGCTGATTTGGGCAAAATTATCACCAATGGTATTCAGTTTGCCGGTCAGTTGCGGAATATCCTTACTCATCAGCGTCTCCAGATGACGGCTTGTAACAGCCATACTGGCCGTCAGATCGCGAACATTGTGCAGCGTTGCAGGCAGTGCCGGATCGGCCAATACTGCATTCAACGATGCCAATATGGAGTCAAGCTTAGGCAACATCTTCTCAATTTGCGGCACCATGGCGGCAGCCTGTTCCATTATGCCGTTGTTCAACCGTCCGGGAATGGTATCACCAACTTCGTGACGCTCGCGCGGATTGTTGGCCAACAGCAGGGTCATCTTGATGCCTCCCAGCATATCGGAAGTCAACTCAGCCGAACTTCCCTTGGGAATACGCAATTCAGGGTCCACATCGATTTCGGCCACCACCTTGCCAGCCTGATTGTAATCGTAATATAACTCACGCACAATTCCCACCCGGAAACCGTCGGCAAAGACAGGGCTCGATTTAGTCAGTCCGTTGATATTCTGAAACTGTACATAAAAATAGTTCGACGGCTTGAACATGTGAATACCTTTCAGATAATTGATGCCATACACTAGTATGCAAAGCGCTGCAATACCGGCAATACCTATCCTGACTTCTTTGGTTATATACTTCATGACGTTTGATGATTTCTTATTTTTTGTTTCTATTTTGCTTGAATTCCTTAATAGCGGCATTGACGTCCATCTTTTCTCCGTCGCGGAAGGCTATGATGAAGGCGTCCTTAAACTTCGCGGATATGGCGCGCTTGGTACGCAACACCTTATTATAATCCGGCGAATCACCGTACGTATACTTATACAGACCTTTTTCTTTATAATGTCCTACATCTTTCAACCCCTTCAAACGCTTGTCGTTCTTGTTCAGGAGCTTCGAAGATGTCAGTATCTGTATTTTAAACACAATTCCGTTGCTTTTGGTTTTCTCGGGCTGCATGGCTTCCCGCGGACGTGGACGATGCTGCGCCGGTTCTTCTACTTTCTCTTTCAAGTCGGCTGCCGCATCCAGTGCAGGCTTTTCAACCGCGGGCTGCGGCTGCGCTTCGGGTACAACGGTGTCCGAAGTACCGTTCAGACGTATTTCCTGTTCGCGCTTATATGTAAGGAAGGCACGATAGATGCCTTCTGCCAGCGAGGAAGCACCAGTTTCAGAATTCAGATAACGTTCTTCTTCGGGAGTGGAAATGAAACCCAGTTCCACCAGAATGCTGGGCATGGCACTTGCCTTGAGTACCAGAAAACCAGCCTGGTGCACACCACGGTCGCTACGCTTGCAAGTATTACGGAACTGCTTTTGCACGAGCGATGCCAGATGCACACTTTGCGACATATATTTATCTTGCATGAACTCGAAGATGATGTACGACTCGGAAGAGTTAGGATTGAACCCCGCATAACGTGTCTGATAGTCGCTTTCGTACAGGATAACGGAGTTTTCACGTTTAGCCACTTCCAGATTGGCATCCGACTTGGCCAAACCCAGCGTCCACGTCGAAGCACCCTTGGCGGTACGGTTGTTGGCCAGCGCATTGGTATGTATCGAAATGAAAAGATCCGCCTTGGCATTATTGGCTATCTCGGCACGGCGGTCGAGGGGGATAAACACATCACGGTTGCGGGTATAGATCACCTTGACGTCGGAACAGTTCTTCTGAATCAGTTTGCCCAACTTAAGGGCAACATTCAGGTTGATGTTTTTCTCTTTGGAGATGCGCCCTACGGCTCCGGGGTCGTGACCACCGTGTCCGGCATCAATCACTACCACAAAATCCTTCGCTTCCGCATTGCCGATGCAGAAGGGGAAAAACAACAGGCTTAGGCAAATACCTATAAATAATATGTATCGTCGATATGCGTTCATATATAAACTATCGTTTGCAAAGGTAGTGGAAATTTGGAGAAAACTCACTCTTTCGCTTAAGTTTTATCAGGAAGACAGCTTTTTAGCACAGTTTTTCGGGTATAAAAGAACAATTTACGCAAATTGGCAGTAATTTTGCCGTCCGAAAATCGAAATGCAAGCACTATGATTATCCGCTTTTTAAAGAACTGGACACTGCCCGTTGCAATGTTGGCAGGAACGATAGGGTATTTCATCCTTGCCAGAGTGCCCCTACTCGCCCCCACCAAACCTGTGGTAAATGGCATGATCGCCTTCCTGACTCCTTTCCTGATTTTTGCCCAACTGCTGCTTACTTTCTGTAAGGTAGAAGTGCACGAACTGAAGCCGAAAGCATGGCACGGATGGTTGCTGCTGTTTCAGACGGCGTCGTGTCTGGCGGTAGCGGCTCTGCTCATCTGTTGTCCGATGGACGAAGTCTACCGCGAAGTGTTCGAGGGTGCCATGGTCTGCCTCATCTGCCCCACGGCCACTGCCGCTGCTGTTATCACCGGCAAGTTGGGTGGAAGTGCTTCAAGCCTGACTACGTATACGCTGCTCTCCAATCTGCTGGCTGCCGTTGCCGTGCCGCTGGTCTTTCCGCTGGTCGAGCCTCATGCCGACATCAGTTTCTTTTCGGCTTTCCTGAAAATATTAGGCAAGGTATTCCCGCTGTTGCTCTGCCCCTTCTTCCTGGCCTGGTTCCTGCGGGCTTTCGTGCCGAAGGTACACCATATTCTGCTGGGCTTCCGCGATGCCGCTTTCTACTTGTGGGCCGTAGCGCTGGCTATCGTTTCGGGCCAGACGGTACGTTCGCTGGTCAACAGTGACGCACCCGTCTTTGTAGAAATATTGATAGCCGTTGCCGGACTGGTGGCCTGTTGCGTACAGTTCTATCTGGGCAAACGCATAGGCGGACACTACCACGAACGCATCAGCGGCGGACAGGCATTGGGACAGAAGAATACCGTGCTTGCCATCTGGATGGCTTACACCTACCTGAATCCATTGTCGTCGGTAGGCCCGGGCTCGTACGTACTGTGGCAAAACATCATCAACTCCTGGCAGCTCTGGAAAAAGAGGAAAAAAGAAGAGGCAGAACAAGCCTGCTGAAAGGCTTCCGAAACATTGCCTGCAACCCGTTTCTGGGACACTTGCACGGCTCGCG
>NZ_FR883129.1:26352-32487 GCF_000435115.1 Bacteroides sp. CAG:633
GTACAAGTGTCTCTCGCGAGCCGTACAAGTGTCTCTCGCGAGCCGTGCAAGTGTCTCTCAACACCCCCTCCAAAAGGCTCCTGAAGGGGGACTTTTCATTTCTTGAACCGCCTTGTGCCGCAAATAAGACAAAACCGTTACCTTTGTAGAAAACAACTATACACAAAAATTCTGACCCCATGCCCAGAAACCTTTGGATCGTCCTACTGCTTGCCGGCCTATACCTGTGTGCCGGTTCTTTATCCGCCGCTCCCCAGCAGCGCAATGTGTCCTACCCAGTCAGTGGTAAGGTAATCGACAAGAAGTCGCGCCAGCCCGTAGCCTACGCCAACGTTTTCGTCAACGGTCTGCCGGGCAAAGGCGCATCGACCGACTCACTCGGCATGTTCCGCATCGAACAGGTGCCGCCGGGCATCTACTGCCTGCAAGCTTCGTGCATCGGCTATCTGACGGTGCTTACGCCCGAATACATTGTATCGGCATCGACTCCCTTTGTCGAAATCGAGATGGAAGAAGATGCCAACCTGCTCGATGCCGTCGTCGTCAAACCCTCGCCCTTCCGCAAAAGCATCGAAAGTCCCGTGGGAATGCGCATCATCGGCTTGCAGGAGATTGAGAAAAGTCCGGGAGCCAACCGCGACGTGTCGCGCATCGTGCGTGCCTATCCCGGTGTGTCGTTCTCGCCCATCGGCTACCGCAACGACCTCATTGTGCGAGGCGGTTCGCCCTCGGAAAACCGTTTCTACATGGACGGCATCGAGATACCCAACATCAACCACTTTGCCACACAAGGCGCTTCGGGCGGCCCCGTCAGCATTGTCAACGCCGACCTGATACGCGAGATTACTTTCTATACCGGTGCTTTCCCCGCCAACCGCTCGGGAGCCCTCAGTTCGGTGCTCGACTTCCAGCTGAAAGACGGCAACCCCGACAAGCAGACGTTCAAGGCCACACTGGGTGCCTCGGAAGTCTCGCTCAGCGGTGCCGGACACCTGAGCAAACGCACCACTTACCTCTTCTCGGCACGGCAGTCGTACCTGCAAATGCTGTTCAAGGTGCTGGGACTGCCTTTCCTGCCCAACTTCATCGACGGACAGTTCAAGGTGAAAACCCGCTTCTCCGACCACGACGAACTGACCTTGCTCGGTCTGGTGGGCATCGACAAAATGAAACTGAATACCGACGAGAAAGGCGAGGATGCCGAATACCTGCTGAGCTACCTGCCTACCATCAATCAGGAGACCTTCACGCTGGGTGCTACCTACAAGCACTACAGCGGCCAGCACGTACAGACCCTGACCCTGAGCCACAACTACCTGAACAACCGCAACCTGAAGTATCGCAACAACGACGACTCGTCGGAAGATAACCTTACGCTGCGCCTGCGTTCCATCGAGCAGAAGACAACCCTCCGCTTCGAGAACCAGACCAACCTGAACCTGTGGACCCTGAAAGCCGGAGCCGAACTGAACCACATCACCTACAGCAACGACTCGCGCCAACGGTTCTACACCGACGCCGCACAACTGTTGACATACGACACCTGGCTGCGCATCTTCAGTTTCGGTGCCTTTGTCACCGGCAACTATACCACGCCCGACAAGCGTTTCTCCCTCTCGGCAGGCGTGCGCATGGACGGTAGCAACTACAATAGCGACATGAAACAACTGTGGAAGCAGTTCTCGCCCCGGCTGTCGGCCTCGTACAACCTGACCGACCAATGGAGCCTGAGCGCCAACGCCGGATTGTACTACCAGTTACCGCCCTACACCTCGATGGGATATAAAGACAACGATGGTGCCTATGTCAACAAGCAATTAAAATACATGCAGGTAGGCGAAACGGCTCTTGGCGTAGACTGGCATCTGCAAGACCGCTTCATGGTGTCGGTCGAAGGCTTCTTCAAGCGTTACGGACAGATACCTTATTCGCTGACCGACGATATTCCCCTGCTGTGCAAGGGCAACGACTACGGTGTAGTGGGCAACGAAGCCCTGACCTCCACTGCCCAAGGTCGCGCCTATGGTGTGGAGACCATGTTCCGCTGGCAAGTGCCCGGTCGCTTCAATGTAGTATCTTCGTTCACCCTCTTCAAAAGCGAATACCGCAACGGACAGAACGATGCCTACATTCCCTCGGCCTGGGACAACCGCTTCATCCTGAACCTAAGCGGCACCTACAACCTGCCCCGCCGCTGGAGCATCGGAGGCAAGCTGAGCTACATCGGTGGTTCGCCCTACACGCCTTACGACGAAGACAAGTCCTCACTCGTCGAGGCCTGGGATGCCAAAGGACAACCCTACTACGACTACAGCCGCTACAACACCGAACGACTACCCTCGTTTGCCCAGCTGGACGTGCGTGTGGATAAGTCATTCTACTTCCGCCGCTGTATGTTAGGCCTCTACCTTGACATCCAGAACATCACCGGTAACAAGCTGAAGCAACCCGACGTCATCATGAGCACGGGGGTGATAGAGAACCCGTCGGCACCTACTTCCGAACAACGTTACAAGATGAAGTATCTGAAACAGGAAAGCGGCACCCTGCTGCCTACACTGGGTGTAACGCTTGAGTTCTGACAACAGCTGTATAGCCCTTCTTTTTTTCCTAGTTAAGAAAATATTTTTTCCTAACTGGAGAATTATTTTTTCCTAACTGGGAAAAAATAATTGCAAGACTGGTCAGTTTTCAGTCCTTTCTGGGAAATCCATTCTACCTGAGTTCCCGATAATGCAAATTCCCTTTTTCGGTCCTCTGTTCCGAAAAAGGGAATCTGTATCAGTCGGTCTGATCCGTAGCCAGTCCCGACACTTTTCAGTATAATATCGCCTCCGGTTATTTATTAGCTATTTTCACCGAAACTATCGGTTGTTGCTTTTCTGCATCCAGCGGAACGGCGCGATACTTCACTTTGCTGAAATCAATCGTCTTCAGGTCGATGCTGCGGATGGCACTGTTGTACATCGTGCGGTAGTAGATGATGCGGTCGGCCATGTCCGTTGCCGATGTCCACTGCGTAGCGCTCGGAATGTCGGCAGGTATCTTGCCCGCCTGAAACTCGATGCCCACGGGAATATCGAAGTTGTTCAGTATCTGGAAACCTTGAAGCACCGTCTTCAGTGCCGTGTCCTGCACCGGTGCCGTAGCCTGATAGAAAGCTGCCCGCACAAAACGTGAAGGAGGTGTCACGTCGCCCGGTATACCCAGAAAACCGCTGCCCGCACCAAACGAAGCAAGTTTTGCACCGCCCAACGACTGAGCCGGAGCCGTACCCGGATAAAGGTTGACGTAATTGTTCAGGTTGGTAAGCTGCCAGTCGAAACTGGGCGAATTGGTCAGCACACCCAGCGGATTCTCATAGAACTTAGGCTTTCCATCAATCATTTCCAGTACAATCTGACGTCCCGACGGTTCGGTAAAACGCCAGTGAACGGTAGAGGCACGCGGATCTATATTAATAATGTGTACCTCGCTCACCGCCTGTTTCACTTCGTCCACGGTGGCACACTGGCCCAGTATCCACGAAACCAATTGCAGGTCGGCAATACTCTTGTCCTGCAATGCCTCGTCAAACTTCTCGTACTCACCATAATTGGGGAAGTAGAACAGCCCGGCCGAAAGCCCCGCTTCGTTCAGCCCCTCGGCCACAAAGTCTTTCTGTTCTACAGCCAGTCCCACGTATCCGTAACGCGCCTTGAAGGTCATGCCCGTAACACCCGCAGGCGTGTACGAACGCTGCTCATAGCCGCGGGGCACAATGACGTATTGACTGTTGAGGTCGCTTCCGCCCCACTCGATGGTTCGTGCCACGACAGTGACACTATCTTTACTTTTCAGGGTAATGCCCGTGCAAGCCTCGGCAGGTAAAGGATAGGCAAACATGCTTCCTATACCCATTGCAATTGCCAACAAAATCCTTGATTTCATACTCTTATACTTATTTATATATTAAAACTTTATCCATGCCTTATCGACAGAAAACAAACATACAACTTTTTTCAAATCGCTACTGTTCTGTTTTCCTCTGCCCTTCGTGCAGTTTTAAGTCATTTGAGAAGAAACAAAATCAGAATAGAATATGTTCAGTCATTTCAACAAACCAGCGGCTTTATTCCGAGAGCCGACAAGCATCAGGCATCTTTGCGCATAAGCGTTCTTTCGATATTGTATCGGGGTCGGTCTTTTACTTCGATATATATTTTTCCAATATATTCGCCGACAATCCCCAATGCAGCCAGAATAAAACCGCCTACTAACCAGATTGAAATAATCAGTGAAGCCCAGCCAGGTACCGTATCGTGAATGTAATGAGTGTACAGCGTCCATATCGTCACCCCAATCCCGATAAGTATAAAGACACAGCCTAGCCAGAAAATCATACGTACCGGCTTGACGGAAAAAGAAGTTATTCCGTCGATAGCGAAGTCGAGCATCTTCTTTAGCGGATATTTAGATTCTCCAGCCCAACGCTTGGATCGGTTATAATAGACGCACGTAGTCTGATAACCTATCAACGGAACCAAACCACGAAGAAAAAGGTTACGCTCACGGAAACGGGCCAAGTGCTGTAACGCCCTCTTACTCATCAGACGATAATCTGCATGGTTATAGACCGTCTTTACGCCCATCATGTTCATCAGCCGATAAAAGGCCTGTGCCGTTTCACGTTTGAACCAGGTATCGGTTTTCCGTTCCTTACGTACTCCGTAAACTATGTCATAGCCTTCCTTATACCGGCGAACCATCTCCGCAATGACAAGGATGTCGTCCTGCAAGTCTGCATCAATGGAAACGGCAATATCGCAATAGTCCTTCACCAGATCAAGTCCTGCCATCAAAGCATTCTGATGTCCCACATTTCCGGCCAGATTCAGTCCGCACGCATAAGATTCGTGCTGATACAGGTCTTGAATGATGGGCCAGGTCTGGTCGGTACTACCATCGTTCACATACAATACATAACTGTCAGACGCTATCTGCTTTTCTTCTATCAGCTGGTCAAGCAACTGACTCAGCCTTTTGTGGGTTTCATGCAACACAGCCTCTTCTTTATAGCAAGGCACAACAATCGCCAGGCAGGGGATTTCTTTCATACCAAAACCAAGAGTTTATATTACTTTCTGCAATATTCGTAAGAAAACATGAGATTTGCAAATTATCGCCGCCGCTTTTTAGGCTTCCTGCGACTTTCCGTCCAGCCGCTTATTTTTAAAGACGAACCTTACGAGCAGAAAATTGACCGGAATAGCAATGGCAAACACCGGTACGGGCGCCAACGTTTTGGAAATACCCAGCCACAGAAACAGATTCAGCAGCCCCATGTGAAGCAGGTAATTGACCAGATGCGCACCACCAAAACCGAAAGCTTTGCCCCACGAAGGCTTTTGTCCGAACGTGAAATAAGCCGTCAGATAGAAGTTGGCTACAAAACTGATGGCATAACCCAGCGTATAGGCCACATTGACATTGATGACCCACTGCAAGACAAAATAAACACCGTAATGCAAGGCTGTGGCAAACACGCCCACCATCACAAAACGAAAGAATTCGGGTAATTGTCTCAGCTTCTTTATATCCATATTTCGGTTCATGCTATCATTGCTGGTACAAAGTTAGGTATTGTTTCAGAATTATTCGTACTTTTGCGGCTGGAAAACGTAAATAAGAGACAAAGATTATGCTGGACAAAAAGCAAGCGTTCTGGTTTATCGCCCTACTGAGCATTCTGGTGATACTCCCCTTCATTGGCGAAACCATTTTTTACTCCAAAGGAGAACCGCGTGAAGCCATCGTGGCCGTTTCCATGCTCGAAAGCGGAAACTGGATACTCCCCGTGAACTATGGCACTGACATTGCCTATAAACCGCCCTTCCTGTACTGGTGCATCGCAGCTTTTTCGCTGATACCGGGCGAAGTAACCGAATTTACGTCACGCCTACCGTCTGCCTTGTCGTTTCTGGCCATGCAAATGGTCTTCTTCTGGTTCGTAGCCAAGCGGAAAGATACGCAGACTGCCGTACTTACCTCATTGCTTCTACTCACTTCGTTCGAAGTTCACCGTGCGGCAGTAGCCTGCCGGATTGATATGCTTCAGGTATCACTTATCGTTATTTCGTTGTGCCTGCTCTTCCG
>NZ_FR883129.1:32500-35052 GCF_000435115.1 Bacteroides sp. CAG:633
CCTGCTCTTCCGTTGGGATGAGAAAGGAGCAAAAGGAATACCTTGGGTGGCTGTGTTACTGATGGGCTGTGCCACTCTGACCAAAGGGCCCATCGGCTCCATCTTTCCCTGCACTTGCATCGGTATCTTCCAATTACTGCGCGGACGGGCATTCTTCAAGACGTTCGGTTCGCTGTTTGTCATCGGCCTGCTGACGCTTATCCCGATGGCCATCTGGTTCTATGCCGCTTATCTGCAAGGCGGACAACCGTTCGTTGATCTGATGCTGGAAGAGAATACCGGACGATTTGCCGGAACGATGTCGTACGAATCACACTATAATCCCGTGTGGTATAACTTCCTGACCATCATTTGGGGATGGATTCCCTGGACGCTGGTACTGGTTATTTCGCTCTTCGGCCTCAACTGGAAAGGCATCCGCCTGCTGCCGGACGGCGACTCGCTGAAGCAGCGCCTTGCCAAGGCTTGGAGTGCTTTCCGTAACCAGTCGCCTCTGCAACTGTTCACATGGGTGGTGATTCTGTTCATCTTTATCTTCTACTGCATCCCCAAGAGCAAACGCAGTGTATACCTGCTGCCCATCTATCCGTTTATGGCTCTGCTCATTGCCCAGTACCTGCTGGCGCTGACAAGCCGCTGGGCCAAGGCGTTCAAGATATCAGCCTACATTTTTGCTTCGCTGTGCTTCCTGCTGACAGTGGTCTTTGCTGCTGTCCGCCTGGGACTGATCCCCGACAGCGTGTGGGGAAGTGGCCGTCATGCAGCCGAAAACATAGGCTTCATGCACGCACTCGAAAACGTCTCACTGCCCGTAGTGAAGTGGCTTATCGTTGCCCTGCCTGTTGTGGCCGGCATCTGCACCTTGCGTGCATTGGCAAAAAAAGCTGACGGGCGCTCGCTGCTCTACGCTACGGCAGGCTGTATGCTATGCCTGTTCGTATCGCTTGACGGCGTTTACCAACCTGTGGTGCTGGCCGAGAAGTCGGACAAGAAACTGGCCGAATGTTTCAACCAGTATGTACCCCAAGGCTACATCTACTCGTACACCGACCGCATGATACGTTTCTACGGCGCCAACTACTACCTGAACGACCGTATGCGCAACTTCACCTTGGAAAATCCCGAAGGCGAAGGCTATGTGGCCGTGTCGGTCAAAGACCAGGAATCCTTCCTGAACTACTGCAACGGTACGTACCAGGTAGAAGAAGTATACCATACGCCCTACCGTAGTTGCGACCTTCGGGCCGAAATACTGATTTACAAGTTTTCGAAACAATAACATTTATACAGTGATTTATGATGTCTCCCGAACTGTTGATTGACAAATATTATCCTGAACCGAACGAACTGAAACATATCTTACTGACTCACAGCCATTCGGTAGCCGACAAAGCCCTGCAAATGGCCGAGAAGCATCCGGAACTGAAGCTGGACAAAGAATTCATCTACGAAGCAGCCATGCTGCACGACATAGGTATCTTCCTGACAGACGCCGACGGCATCTACTGCTTCGGCGACAAGCCCTACATCTGCCACGGCTATCTGGGAGCCGACCTGGTACGCGCCGAAGGCTTCCCGCAGCATGCTCTGGTGTGCGAACGGCATACGGGCGCCGGCCTGTCGCTGGACAGAATCATTGCTGACAACCTACCTGTGCCCCATCGGGAAATGGTGCCCGTCAGCCTGGAAGAACAGATTATCTGCTTTGCCGACAAGTTCTATTCGAAGACGCATCTGGACAAAGAAAAGACAGTGGAAAAGGCCCGGAAGAGCCTTGAACGCTACGGCGAAGCCGGACTGCAACGCTTCGACCGCTGGTGCGAACTCTTCTTGTAGCAATCTAAATTTCTTTAAAAAAGAGAATTATACGCATAAAATACGTACTTTTGCCCCTTCAAAGCGGAAACTAATTAGTAAATAACGTCATTGAAACCAAGAATAATCATATCGTTCGTACTGCTGTTCGTCTTGCTTTTCCTCTCGGGTGAGGCCGTGTCGCAACGACGCCGGGGAAAAATGATCCCCCCCAAGAGCCAGACAACCTCATCGCAGGCTGCAGGCGACTCGCTGACGACAGATTCTCTCAGAACAGATTCGCTGACTGCAGGCCTTTCCGGAAAAGACTCGCTGGCAGCAGACAGTGTACCCGTCGCTCCCAAGAAGGAAGGACTGGACGCACCTGTCACCTACGAAGCTACCGACTCCATCGTATTCACCCAAAGCGGATTCGCTCATCTGTACGGCGAAGGAAAAGTGGTCTATCAGCAACCCCGCAAACCTATCGAACTGACTGCCGATGTCATCACCATGAACATGGACAGCAGCACGGTGTATGCCCACGGCGTGGAAGACTCGTTGGGAAACGTATCGGGTACGCCGGTCTTCAAGGACGGAGAAACACCCTACGAGACAAACACCATACGCTACAACTTCAAGAGCAAGAAGGGACTTATCAGTAACGTGGTGAGCCAGCAGGGCGAAGGATACGTGACCGGAAACAATGCCAAGAAAGGAACCAATGACGAACTTTACATGAAGAAAGGACGCTACAC
>NZ_FR883129.1:35074-64014 GCF_000435115.1 Bacteroides sp. CAG:633
TACACGACGTGCGACAACCACGAGCATCCGCACTTCTACATGCAGATGACCTATGCCAAGGTACGCCCCAAGAAGAACGTCGTAACCGGTCCTGCCTATCTGGTAGTAGAGGATGTACCCCTGCCGTTGGCCGTTCCGTTCTTCTTCTTCCCATTCTCAAGCAGTTATCAGTCGGGATTCCTGATGCCGACTTATATGGACGACTCTAACCGTGGTTTCGGTCTGACCGACGGAGGTTACTATTTTGCCATCAGCGACCAGATGGACCTGAAAGTACGGGGAGACATCTTCACCAAAGGTTCGTGGGCACTGAATGCAGAGTCGAACTACATCAAGCGATACAAATACTCCGGTCTGTTGCAGGCCAGCTATCAGGTGACCAAGACGGGCGACAAGGGACTGCCGGACTATTCGGTGGCCAAGGACTTCAAGATTGTGTGGTCGCACCGTCAGGATGCCAAGGCCAACCCCAACCAGACATTCTCGGCCAGTGTGAACTTCGCCACCAGTAGCTACGAGCGTACCAACATCGACAACATGTACAACTCGCAGGCCATGTCGCAGAACACCAAGACCTCCAGTATCAGCTATACACGCTACCTGTTCGACAAGAAACTGACGCTGTCGGCTACATCGAACATCGCACAGAACATGCGCGACTCGTCGATCAACGTGACTTTGCCCGACTTGAACATTTCGCTGACCACTATCTTCCCTTTCAAAAGAAAGAAAGCTGTGGGCGAAGAGAAATGGTACGAAAAGATTTCCGTACGCTACACCGGACGATTGAAGAACAGCATACAGACCAAGGACAACCTGCTCTTCAAGTCGAACCTGATCAGAGACTGGGAGAACGGTATGCAGCACGAAATTCCCATCAGTGCCACCTTTACCCTGTTCAAGTACTTCAACGTGACTCCCAGCGTGAACTACACCGAACGCTGGTACACGCGCAAAGTGATGAAAGACTGGGACCCGACAGCCGGCACCAACGGTACGGGTGCGGAAGTGAGCGATACGATATACGGCTTCAACCGCGTGTACAACTATAGCGCCAGCATGAGCGTCAACACCAAGATATACGGTATGTACAAGCCGCTCATCTTCCCGAAAAAAGCCATACAGATACGTCACGTCATCACGCCGTCCATCTCGTTCAGCGCATCGCCCGACTTCGGAGCCGAGCGTTACGGATACTGGACATCGTACATCAAGCCCAATTCGGACGGTCGTCAGGACACCGTAGTCTACTCGCCCTATGCCGGACAGGCCTTCAGCCCACCCAGCCAGGGACGTTCGGGAAACATCTCCTTCAGCGTTTCGAACAACATCGAAATGAAGTTCAAGGATAAGAATGACTCCATCCGTAAGATCAGTCTGATAGACGAACTGGGTGCCAGCATCTCGTACAACACGGCTGCCAAAGTACGTCCGTGGAGTAACCTGAACCTGAACCTGCGTCTGAAACTCAGCAAGAACTATACATTCAGTATGAGCTCCACTTTCGCCACCTACGCCTATGCCTTCGACAAGAACGGTAACGTGGTGCAGAGCGACCGTACCGAATGGTCGTACGGACGATTCGGACGATTCCAAGGATATGGTACATCGTTCAGCTACACCCTGAACAACGACACGTGGAAGAAACTGAGAGCCCTGTTCACCGGCGAAAAAGCCGATGAAGGCGAAAACAAGAACGGCGAGGGACAAGGCGACAACACCACCGACGGAGATGCCAGCAACGAGGCAAACACATCCAGCCGAAACGAAAAGAAAACCGAAAAGGCCGCAGCCGACAGCGATGGTTATCAGGTGTTCAAGATGCCGTGGTCCATCAACCTCAGCACCGGTTTCAACATCAGCGAGGATACCAGCAAGCCTATCAACCGGAACACCATGCGCTATCCGTACAAGATAAGCCTGAACGCGCTGAACATCAACGGAAACATCAAGATATCCAACAAGTGGGCCATCAACTTCAACTCGGGTTACGACTTCGAAAGCAAGGAAATCGTACAGACGGCCTTCAACATCACGCGCGACCTGCACTGCTTCAGTATGTCGGCCAGCCTCTCGCCCTTCGGACGCTGGAAGTACTACAACTTCACGATACGTGCCAACGCCAGCATCCTGCAAGACCTGAAGTGGGAGCAACGCAGCCAGACGCAGAGCAACATACAGTGGTATTAATCCCGCCAACAGGCTCCGGCGCATTCTTTCAGCCTGCCCCTCTGGCAGCACACATACGGAAGAAATCGGATACACACCTTTCATAAAGGCCGGTAACACGAGTTACCGGCCTCCTGATGACTTGCTGCAAACTCACTGCACACAAGTTGCAGCGACGCTGCACACTGGTTGCAGAGTCACTGCAAACGGGTTGCAGTATCACTGCAAACAAGCTTGCAGTATCGCTGCAAAGCGGTGTGCAGTAACGCTGCAAACAGGTTTGCAGTAACACTGCAACCTGCGTGCAGCAGTTCTGCAGTCAGCAGTTCCCACCGAAGATACTTGATGTTACCACACGATTTCCGCCTCGCCATGCTCGCGCAGATAGGCATTGGCTTGGCTGAAGTGGTGGTTTCCGAAAAAGCCGTGATAAGCAGAAAGGGGCGAAGGGTGCGCCGAAGTGAGCACAAGATGCCTGCTACGGTCGATAAAGGCACCTTTTCGCTGCGCATAAGCTCCCCACAGGATGAACACCAGATGCTCGCGCTGCTCGGCCAGCAGGCGTATGACGGCATCGGTAAAGGTTTCCCAACCGCGGTTCTGATGCGAACCCGCCTGATGCGCCCGCACAGTCAGCGTGGCATTGAGCAGCAGTACGCCCTGCTGAGCCCAGCGGGTCAGATTGCCTGTAGCAGGAATGTCGGTTCCTATGTCATCCTTGATTTCCTTGAAGATATTCACCAACGACGGCGGAAAAGGAATACCGTCGTTCACCGAAAAGCAAAGACCATGGGCCTGTCCCGGTCCGTGATAAGGATCTTGCCCGATGATAACTACCTTCACTTTATCGAAGGGGCAAAGATTGAAAGCATTGAAAATCAGCTTTCCCGGAGGATAGACAGGCCCATGGGCATATTCCTGGCGCACGAATTCGGTCAGCGTGCGGAAGTAATCTTTTTCGAACTCAGGCTGCAAACGCGCCTTCCAGCTCTCTTCTATCTGAACATTCATAATATATTTGTACGATTAGCATTTCGGCAGCTAAGATACAAATATTTTTCATCAAATCAGGTGTATGCCGCAAGCCTTGCACTCCTGACGCATGGATTCGGGCCAGATACTTGCCTGAATTTCGCCAATGTGCGCCTTCCGCAAGTAGAACATACACAGACGCGACTGCCCGATACCACCACCGATAGACAGCGGCAGTGTGTCGTCCATCAGTCGTTTGTGGAAGTAAAGTTCCAGGCGTTGTTCCTGTCCTTCCTCCTTCAGCTGTTGCAGCAGTGCCTTCTTGTCCACACGGATACCCATCGACGACAGTTCGATGCTGCGTTGCAACACGTCGTCCCACAACACCAGGTCGCCGTTCAGTCCCGGCAGGTCGTTCAGGCCCGGCGTCGTATAGTCGTCGTAGTCCGGAGCACGTCCGTCGTGCTTCTTCCCGTCGCCCAGTTTGCAACCGATACCGATGATGAACACCGCTCCGTACTTCTTCGTGATGGCATGCTCGCGACACTTGGGTTCCATGTCCGGATACAAACGGCGCAATTCCTCAGCATGTATGAAGTGCAGCTTCTGCGGCAGGCAGGGCTTGATTTGCGGATACATTTCGTACACCATGTATTCCGTACGCACCATGGCAGCATAAATGCGGGTAACGATTTCTTTCAGGAAATCCACGTTGCGGTCGGCCTCGGTGATGACACGTTCCCAGTCCCACTGGTCGACGTACAGCGAGTGCAGATTGCCCAGTTCTTCGTCGGCCCGGATAGCGTTCATGTCTGTGTAGATGCCATATCCCGGCTCAATGCAATATTCAGCCAGCGTCAGGCGCTTCCACTTCGCAAGCGAATGCACCACTTCGGCCTGCGCATCGCCCAAGTCTTTTATCGGAAAGGACACAGCACGCTCCACACCATTCAGGTCGTCGTTGATACCCATTCCCTTCAGTACAAACAACGGTGCCGTGACACGGCGCAAACGCAATTCAGACGAAAGGTTCATCTGAAAGAAGTCCTTAATCTGTTTAATGCCAAGCTCCGTCTGCTTCAAATCGAGCAAGGGAGTATAGCCCTCAGGTTTTATCAAGTAACTCATGACTATTTATATCTTTCTTTAATTGTAAATTTGTCCGGCAAAGATAAAAATAATATTGATACATGCTACAATTTACACAAGAAAAACAGCAAAATGAAACACATTTAGCTGTATACATTCCAAAATAACAGCATAAGCAGACAAAAAGAACGACATAAAAAAAGAAAATTGTTAGGATTATGCAGAGATTTTTTATACTTTTGCCCTGCAAACGGCGCGGGTGATACCACCGTGTCTGCCGTCAAGGCGTCAAGCACCTGTAGTTCAATGGATAGAATACTGGATTCCGGTTCCAATGATAAGGGTTCGATTCCCTTCGGGTGTACTACTTCCCCTTACATTTTCCCGTTACAGACTTATTGACATGCAAGGCTTTCAAGCCCTGCTATAGTATTGTGTCCTGCCTTCAACTACAGACCGGTACACCAACAGCCCCCACTTTACCTTACGACGAAAAGAAACAAAAAAAGGCACATCGTTGCCGATGCGCCTTTCTTACATATGTTTCAGATAAACTTTCTGCGATTAAGCCTCTTCAGCTACCACTTCGAAAGGAATTTCTACAGAAACTTCCTTGTGAAGCTTAACGATAGCCTTGTAATTGCCAACTTCTTTCACAGCATCTTTCACAACGATAATCTTGCGGTCGATGTTGTGACCCAGCTTAGCCAGCTCGTCAGCAATCTGAATGCTGCCTACAGAACCGAAGATAGTACCAGTAGAGCTTACCTTTGTAGCGATCTTCAATGATACGCCTTCCAGCTTAGCAGCCAGTTCTTCAGCATCTTTTTTGATTTTCTCCAGCTTGTGAGCACGTTGTTTCAGCTCTTCAGCCAGCATTTTCTTGGCAGCAGGAGAAGCAATGACAGCTTTACCTGTCGGAATGAGGTAGTTACGACCATAACCAGACTTAACAGTCACGATGTCGTTCTTATAACCCAAGTTGATAACGTCTTCTTTCAAAATAATTTCCATACTGTCTCCTCCTTATTATTTCATCATATCGGTTACATAAGGCAGCAATGCCAAGTGACGTGCTCTCTTAACGGCCTGAGCCACGCGACGCTGATACTTCAGTGAAGTACCTGTAATGCGGCGGGGAAGGATCTTACCCTGCTCGTTCAGGAATTTCTTCAGGAACTCGGGATCTTTGTAGTCGATGTACTTGATACCGCTCTTTTTGAAACGACAGTATTTTTTCTTCTTAACGTCTACTGAGGGCGGAGTTAAATATCTGATTTCTGATTGAACTTGTTGTGCCATGATTAATCCTCCTTTTTAGTTGATTTTACACTTCTTCTTTTTGCAGCGTATTCAGCAGCATACTTGTCTTGTTTAAAAGTCAAGAAGCGGATCACACGCTCGTCACGACGGAAGTTGATTTCCAGTTTCTCAATAACAGTCGGTTCTGCATTGAACTCAATCAGCTGATAGAAACCTGTAGACTTCTTCTGAATAGGATAAGCCAGCTTTTTCAGTCCCCAGTTTTCTTCATTTACAATCTCAGCACCTTCAGCAGTAAGGATGCCTTTGAATTTCTCTACCGCTTCCTTCATCTGAACATCAGACAAAACGGGAGTTAAAATGAAAACGGTTTCGTATTGATTCATACTCGTTTAATTAAATAAATAATTTATTTGTTTTAAAAATGCGGCGCAAAGGTAGGCATTTTATTTTGAACTACAAACATTTAATGTTTTTTTATGTGTCGATATAGGATTTATCGCCGAAGTGAAGTATCTTTGCCAAGTTGTTTAAACAATAATTTCATGATAGAACAATTCAATTTCGACATCCGCCTCATCTTTGCAATCCTAAACGGTAAAGTATCTGCCGCCATAAACCGCAAATTATCACGCAACTTCCGTCAGAACGGTCTGGAGATCACTCCGGAGCAATGGACTGTTCTCATTTTCCTGTGGGAAAAGGACGGCGTCACCCAGCAGGAACTATGCAATGCAACCTTCAAGGACAAGCCCAGCATGACCCGCCTGATAGACAACATGGAACGGCAGCATCTGGTAGTACGTATCTCCGACAAAAGAGACCGGCGCACCAACCTCATCCATCTGACCAAAGACGGTAAGGAACTGGAAGAACAGGCACGCATCATAGCAGGCAAAACGCTGAGAGAAGCCTTGAACGGAGTCACTGTCGAAGAACTCAGCATCGGGCAAGAAGTGCTGAAAAAGATATTTTTCAATACAAAAGACTGACCAAAAAGCTTTCTTTTCATCCCTTTACCGTTCATTCTTTATTAAAATATAGTTTTTTTGCACAAATAATTTCGCTTGTTAAAGAATTATGCTTTTCTTTGTAGCAAGAATACACAGCATATAATAATCTATTAAAAATACACACACATGAAAGGTTTATTAAAAAGTCTGGGACTGATATTAATCTTGATAGGAGTTGTCATCCTGATTGCCTGCTCCTTCACCGGCAATGTTAACAACAATGCCATATTGGGCACATCAGCAGTGCTGATTGTAATAGGTCTGGTTTCCTATATTGCCATCAATAAACGAGTTACAGATTAACATCAGAATAAAATGGTAAACAAAAAGGGCGGTTGCATAAACAACCGCCCTTTTTGTTTCTGCCCTCTTCTGGCAGACACGCCATCAAGACTCAACTTCGGGAGTAATCAGCTTATAGCCTTTACCATGAATATTGATAATCTCAATCGAGTCATCTTCCTTCAGATGCTTACGCAACTTTGTGATATACACATCCATGCTGCGTGCATTGAAATAGTTATCGTCAATCCATATTGTCTTCAAAGCAAAATCGCGCTGCAGAATCTCATTGGCATGAGCACACAACAAGCCCAGCAATTCAGATTCCTTGGTTGTCAGCTTCGTCTGTTTCTCCGGAGTAGAAAGGATCTGCTTCTGAGTATCAAACGTAAACTTACCTATCTTATAGATATTGCTTTCCTTGTTTTTCTTTCCACGCACACGACGCAGGATAGCCTCAATTCTGAAAGTCAACTCTTCCATGCTGAAAGGCTTGGTAATATAATCATCAGCACCAATCTTGAAACCTTCCAGAATATCTTCCTTCAGTGTTTTGGCAGTCAGGAAGATGATAGGAATCTCGGCATTAGCTGCACGAACTTCCTGTGCTAACGTAAAGCCATCCTTCTTAGGCATCATTACGTCAAACACACACAAATCATATTTATTCTTCAGGAAAGCCTTATAACCAGCCTCTCCATCAGGGTACAATTCAGCAGCATACCCCTTTGCCTGTAAGTATTCTCTCAAAAGCATGCCAAGATTTTCATCATCCTCGCACAGCAAAATACGCAATTTCTCGTCCATATTAATCATTTTTTAAGTAAAGGTAATGCAATAATAAATTTAGTTCCCACATTCATTTCACTCTCAGCCCTTATCGTTCCCTTATGGTCTGTGATAATTTTCTTCACATAAGCCAAACCCAGGCCAAAACCTTTCACATCGTGCAGATTACCCGTATGCACGCGATAGAACTTATCAAATATCTTCTTTAAATTCTCCTTCTTAATTCCGATACCATTGTCCTGTACCGAAATCATCAGCTTACCCGATTCATTCCAAGTCCTTACCATCAGTTGCAAATCCACATCCGGACGTTTGTACTTCACGGCATTGTCCATCAGATTGAATATCACATTGGTCAAGTGCATTTCGTCAGCAGAAACCACCGCATCGGTTGCTTCCAATTCGGAATCAATCTTACCATTATAACGCTCCACCTTTAAAGCAAAGGTATTGATGACACTTGTTATCATTTCGTTGACATCCAAGTCCTTCATCTTCAAGACAGCCTTCTGGCGGTCAAACATAGACATCTGCAACACCTTCTCGACCTGAAAGCGCAAACGCTTCGTCTCATCATTAATCACTCCAGAGATATGCTGAAACATGGCAGGCGATTTTGCTACAGCCGGATCCTTCAGCATCTGAGCCGCCAACGAAATAGTAGAAATCGGAGTCTTGAATTCATGTGTCATGTTATTGACAAAGTCATTCTTCATTTCCGTCAGCTTTTTCTGCCTGAAGACTATATATATGGTAAAGACAAAAGTTATCAGCAACACAAAAGTAAATATCATCGACGGGATCATAAAGAAACTGACCGAATCGAAAATATAACTATTCTTCCCCGGGAAATGAATCTTCACAATGCTCATGCGTGCCGGCGGATCGTTCAAGAACAATGGCTGCGCATACGAACTCTCACTGCCTTCGTCGCTATAGTCCGAACAACGGTACACTTCCCTGCCATCTCTGTCTATTACCTTGAAATGATAATCCAGATCAATGCCGTTATCAATCAAACCTGATTTCAAATATTGATCCAGGTTCTTGAAATTGACACGCTCAGCAATCGGCTTATTACTGGCGTGATAGATCATTTGCCAAACCACATCATCCATTAAGGCACGCTGATACAAATATCTGTTCTTTACAGCATCTACCAGCGAACGCGATGTCTGTGGAATGGTTTTCGTACCATGCTTGCGCGAAATCATAGCTCTGGGTAACTCCGACGGCTTATTGGTAAACGTCTTCAACTCAATCTTCGAACCATCCGGCGAAGTAATCATAAAACGTTGTGTCTGCACCATCGCTCCCTGCGAGCTCTGCTCCCACGCTTTCTTTTCAGCTTCGGAGATATCTTCACGTATCCAGCGTTCAACCTCCGCAGATTCCACATCCTTTGAAGCTGCCATCAAAGCACGCTTCACGGATTCATCAAACTGCTCGTTACGCATCTTCACCATTTCCTCAATATAGCTGATCTGCAGAAACAGCAAACTGAGAAAAGCAAGACCCATTACGGCACTCAATATCCATATCGTAGACTTTTTCATAGCGACAAAATTAACACTCCCTAATTAACATTCCTAACTCGTTAACCTGATTTAACCGGGCATTCTCGTTAATTAACCGTAAGCGTTTTTTTAAGTTACACTATATACACTACAACACCAAAAGTGGTCTTCTGTTTGCAAATTTAATAAAAAATTAAATATTCATATTCACATTTCCCCATATAATCGTGCCTCAAGACTAACTGAAGAAATATTTTTTCCTACTTGGGAAAATATTTTTCTCCAACTAAGAAAAAAATACTGCCTCTTACACAGATATTTTTAACATTCTCCATCGGTATCCATATAAATGTTAGAGCACGAATCATACAAAACTCGCAGATAGAACATATCTGTTAAAGTCTGTATAACTCGTGCTCTAAAGCAGTAAACGAAATCCAGCTAAGATATACTTTAATATTATCTGTTCATCCGTTACGACTAAGACAAACTAAAATTATCACAATCGGAACCCTGAACACAATAAATTCATTCAGTACATCCTACTTATTACGTAAAATGAATGCAGTCTATCAATTATTCTTCAGTTTGTTTAGCCTCAAATTCCTTAATAAGCTTATCCTGTACATCGCCCGGAACAAGTTCGTAGCTGGCAAACTTCATAATGAAAGAAGCACGTCCACCTGTCAATGAACTTAAAGCCGTAGAATATGAAGACATTTCCTTCAAAGGAACTTTCGCTACCAGTTTTTCATAACCGGCTTCGCTGCTCATACCCATAATCATGGCACGACGTCCTTGCAAGTCGCTCATTACATCACCCATCTTATCAGAAGGAACAAATACTTCTACGTCATAAATCGGTTCCAGAATCTTCGGACCCGCATTCTTAAAGGCTTCACTGAAAGCATTACGTCCGGCCAGCATGAACGAGATTTCATTGGAATCTACCGGGTGCATCTTTCCATCGTAAACGATAACACGTACGTCACGGGCATAAGAACCAGTCAACGGTCCCTGTTCCATACGCGACATTACACCCTTAAGGATTGCCGGCATGAAGCGGGCATCGATGGCACCACCAACCACACAGTTAACGAACACCAGTTTACCGCCCCATTCCAAAGGAATCTCTTCGGTTCCTTTCACATTCATCTTGAATTCCTGACCACCGAAACGGTAAGTATCCGGAGCAGGCATACCTTCGTAATAAGGTTCAACGATCAGATGAACTTCACCAAACTGTCCGGCACCACCCGACTGTTTCTTATGACGGTAGTCGGCACGTGCAGCCTTTGTAATAGTTTCACGATACGGAATGCGAGGTTCTTCAAACTTCACTTGCAGTTTTTCATTATTTTCGAGACGCCACTTCAAAGTACGTAAATGGAATTCACCCTGACCGTGAACAATAGTCTGACGCAATTCTTTAGACTGGTCGATCACCCAAGTCGGATCTTCTTCATGCATACGGTTCAGAATAGCCATCATCTTTTCAGTATCCGCTTCGTTCACCGGTTTAATGGCACGTGAGTACTTGGAGTTCGGATATTTGATAAAGTTGAAACGGTTTTCAGCTCCCTTGCCATTCAGAGTATTTCCGGTATGTACATCTTTCAATTTGACAGTACAACCTATATCACCGGCCACCATTTCCTCTACCTTAATACGGTTGGCACCTGCACAAGCGTAAATCTGCGCAATACGTTCTTTCGAACCACGATCGGCATTCGAGAAATCATCACCTTCGTGCACCTTTCCACTCATTACCTTAAAATACTGCACATCACCAATGTGCGGCTCAACAGCCGTCTTAAAGAAATAAAGTGATGTCGGGCCGTTAGGATCCGGCTTCACGATTTCACCACGAGTATTATGTACCGGAGGCATTTCATCAACAAACGGAACGACATTACCCAAGAATTCCATCAGACGACGAACACCCATATCCTTGCCTGCACATACGCAGAACACAGGGAACATGCCGCGAGAAGCCAATCCCTTACGGATACCCTCACGCATTTCGTCTTCTGTCAGCGAATCCATTTCGAAGAATTTCTCCATCAAAGTTTCATCATGTTCAGCCGCAGCTTCTACCAAAGCTTTATGCCATTCGGTAGCTTTTTCCATTTCTTCGGCCGGGATATCTTCGATAGTGGGAGCACCACCTTCGGGAGCCCACGAATATTTTTTCATCAGAAGTACATCAATCAACGAATTAAAGTTCGGACCAGTAGCCAAAGGATATTGTACAGGAACTACCTTCGAACCGTAAATAGATCTCAACTGCTCCAGAACCATATCATAATCGCACTTCTCGCTATCCAACTGGTTCACCAGGAAAATGACCGGTTTACCTAACTTTTCTGTATAACGGAAATGATTCTGTGTACCTACTTCCGGTCCATATTGTCCGTTCAACAATAAAATGGCCGTATCGGTTACGTTCAACGCTGTCATAGCAGCACCAACAAAATCATCACTACCCGGGCAGTCGATAATATTAAGTTTCTTTCCGTTCCACTCTACATGGAAAACGGTGGAGAACACTGAATAGCCATATTCCTGCTCCACCGGGAAGTAATCGCTGACTGTATTCTTGGCAGTAATTCTGCCACGACGTTTTATAATACCACTCTCATAGAGCAGCGCTTCCGTGAGAGTGGTTTTACCCGAGCCGTCATTGCCAAGAAGAGCAATGTTCTTAATTTCATTCGTCTGATATACTTTCATGATATATAGAATTTAAAGTGAATAAATCAGCTGCTTCCGCAAGCCATTGTTTTTTTGTGTGGCGCAAATTAGGCATTATAAAAAAGAAAAGCAACGATTCGGGCAGTGTTACTAAACTATGTTTTGAAACATACCATTTTTCTTTCACCACTTATAAAAGCCTCCCAAAGCGTCCAGAAAGTAGTTATAAAGAGGATTTTGGTCTAAAATCCGTCATTCTTTGACAGATTTGTCTACCCCCATTCCACATTATTTCAGCTATCTTTGTAGCAGTGAAACTTTATTTTATTAATATCTGATACTACAATACCAAAGATGAAAAAGTTATTTTGGAGTTTGGCTCTGTTTATCGGAATTGTTTGTTCGGCTTCGCTGAAAGCCCAACCCGCAACGACGAACAATGCCATTGTGCCGGGTGAAGTATGGAACGACACCGAAGGCAACCCTATCAACGCCCATGGAGGCGGAATCCTCTACCATGAAGGTACCTACTACTGGTACGGTGAGTACAAAAAAGGAAAAACCATCTTGCCCAAATGGGCCACTTGGGAATGTTATCGCACCGACGTGACCGGCGTAAGTTGTTATTCCTCGCAAGACCTGATGAACTGGAAGTTCGAAAGTATCGTCCTACCGGCCGTAAAAGACGACAGCAGCCACGACCTGCATCCCAGCAAAGTTCTGGAACGTCCGAAAGTCATCTACAACCAACGAACCGGCAAGTTCGTCATGTGGGCTCATGTAGAAAGTGCCGACTACAGCAAGGCTTGTGCCGGAGTAGCCGTCAGCGACTCGCCCACTGGTCCGTTCACCTATCTCGGCAGCTTCCGCCCCAACAATGCCATGAGCCGCGACCAGACCGTATTTGTCGACGACAACGGACGCGCCTACCAGTTCTATTCGTCCGAGAACAATGCTACCTTATATATAAGTGAACTTACCGACGACTACCTGCGCCCCAGCGGACGCTTTACCCGCAACTTCATAGGGCAGAGCCGCGAAGCACCGGCAGTATTCAAACACAACGGTAAGTACTATATGCTGTCGTCGGGCTGTACAGGATGGGATCCCAATCAGGCTGAACTTGCTGTAGCAGACTCCATCATGGGACCGTGGAAAGTAATCGGCAATCCCTGCACCGGCCCCGATGCCGATAAGACGTTCTACGCCCAAAGCACCTACGTACAACAAGTCATGGGCAAGAAGGACTGTTACATCGCCATGTTCGACCGCTGGAATAAGAAAGATCTGGAAAACTCACGATACGTATGGTTACCCATTTCGTTCGAAAACGGAAAAATCACTATTCCCTGGCGTGACCAATGGAATTTTGACTCATTTGCCCAGCAACCACGCTTCGAAGCTGGAAAAGGAACTTTCCTGCTGAACGGAAAACCATTCATCGTGAAAGCAGCCGAACTGCACTACCCTCGTATCCCCAAACCTTATTGGGATCAACGCATCAAGCTGTGCAAAGCTTTGGGCATGAATACCATCTGTCTGTACGTATTCTGGAATGCGCACGAATCGCAACCGGGCGTATTCAACTTTGAAGGCCAGAACGACCTGGCCGAGTTCTGCCGCCTGTGCCAGCAGAACGATATGTACGTCATCCTGCGTCCCGGTCCCTACGTTTGTGCCGAATGGGAAATGGGCGGACTGCCTTGGTGGTTACTTAAAAAGAAAGATATCCGCCTGCGCGAATCCGATCCTTACTTCCTGGAGCGTGTAGCCATCTTCGAAGAAGCTGTAGCCAACGAAGTGAAAGACCTGACCATCGCCAATGGTGGCCCCATCATCATGGTACAAGTCGAAAACGAATACGGTTCTTACGGCGAGAGCAAGCAATATGTATCGCAGATACGCGACATCGTACGCAAGAACTTCGGCAATGTCACCCTGTTCCAATGCGACTGGGCTTCCAACTTCACCAAGAACGGACTGCACGATCTCATCTGGACCATGAACTTCGGTACGGGTGCCAACATCGATCAGCAGTTTGCCCGCCTGAAAAGACTGCGCCCCAACAGTCCGCTGATGTGTAGTGAGTTCTGGAGCGGGTGGTTCGACAAGTGGGGAGCCAACCACGAGACACGACCAGCTGCCGACATGATTGCCGGAATTGATGAAATGTTGTCCAAAGGCATTTCGTTCAGCCTTTACATGACTCACGGAGGTACCAACTGGGGACATTGGGCCGGAGCCAACTCTCCGGGCTTTGCTCCCGACGTGACATCGTACGACTATGACGCCCCCATCAGTGAATCAGGACAGACTACCCCCAAATACTGGGAACTGCGCAAGACACTGGAGAAATACATGGACGGTGAGAAACAGGCCAAAGTTCCTGCCCTCATCAAGCCCATCAGCATTCCTGCCTTCCAGTTCACTGAGATGGCACCGCTTTTCGCCAACCTGCCTGCTGCCAAGAAAGACGAAAACATCCGCACGATGGAAGAGTACGACCAGGGCTTCGGCAGCATTCTGTACCGCACTACATTGCCTGAGACCAAAGCTCCGGCACTGCTCACCGTGAACGATGCGCACGACTATGCACAAATCTTCATCGACGGCAAGTACATCGGCAAGCTGGACCGCCGCAACGGCGAAAAGCAGATTACCCTGCCCGCCTGCCGCAAGGGAGCACAGCTCGACATCCTGGTAGAGGCCATGGGACGTATCAACTTCGGACGTGCCATCAAGGACTTCAAAGGCATCACGAAGAACGTAGAACTGACCATCGACATGAACGGTTATCCCTTCGTCTGCGACCTGAAGAACTGGGAAGTATTCAACATCGAAGATACGTACGAATTCTACAAAGGCATGAAGTTCGAACCCATCCGCTCGCTGAAGGACGAACAGGGACAACGCATTCCGGGCTGCTACCGCGCTACTTTCAACGTGAAGAAGCCCAGCGACACTTTCCTGAACTTCGAGACATGGGGCAAAGGATTGGTTTACGTGAACGGATATGCATTGGGACGTATCTGGGAAATCGGTCCGCAACAGACTCTCTACGTACCGGGATGCTGGCTGAAGAAAGGCGAAAACGAAATCCTGGTATTCGACATCGTAGGTCCGAAGGAAGCTAAGAGCGAAGGTCTGCGCGAGCCGCTGCTCGACCAGTTGCAGGTCAGCAAACCGCTGACTCACCGCACCGAAGGACAGAATCTGGACCTCACGGCCGAGAAGCCCGTACTCAGTGGCAGCTTCAAGCCCGGCAACGGATGGCAGGAAGTAAAATTCGACCAGCCTGTCAGCGGACGTTACATCTGTCTGGAAGCACTCAGCTCGCAAGACGGAAAAGACCTGGCCTGCATTGCCGAAATGTATGTACTCGACAAGGATGGCGAACGCCTGTCGCGTGAGCCCTGGATTGTGAAGTATGCCGACAGCGAAGACGTAGCTCACGTCAACCGTTCGGCCGACAAACTGTTCGACCTGCAGGAATCTACCTACTGGAGTACGACACCGGACACAGCCTACCCGCACTCGGTAGTCATCGACCTTGGCGCCACCCACACCGTAAGCGGCATCCAGTACTTGCCCCGCATGGAGAGCGAAGTGCCGGGCGGCATTAAGGATTTCAAAGTTTACGTGAAGAAAGAAACATTCAAATACTGAATACTTCCCTAATAAAGACAGCGAGTCCCGCAGAACACTTCTCCGATCAGCAGCATCTTGCCGCTACGTCAGAAGTTCTGCGGGACTCTCTTTTATTCCTTTCCTTTATCCTGCCGTCGCTTGAAAATTCCCCATATCTTATCCGTTGTTAGCTCTGTTTTCTGTTTCATATTGCTTTAACCTGATCAAACTATCAGTTTATTGCGAATAAACAGACTGTTTATTTCTGATAAGCGACAGCGTGCCTGTACATTCCTCCTAGCATTCAAGCAGTAAAAAGATATAGAAACTTTATTATTACCTCCTTCCATCGCAGCAAACCATTATATATATGAAAACAGGAAAGGTGCACTCTCCATTACAGGAAAGTACACCTTTGAAAGAAAAAGATTACACGAAAGAGATAAGTCAATCTTACATCATTTGTTGCGCGTAACGGTATGCAGCACTTTGCCCGTCTTGTCAATCATGCGCAGTTCAAGCGTCTTGGGCGTGGCCGAAATGATGGAGAATCCCGGTTCGGGGCTACAGAATACTGTACCTTCGATAGGGTTTACCTTACGGCTGAGCGAACCACTGGAGTTAGTCACATAGTCGATGTCGCTGCCATTGACACGCACATGCTGGAAGTTGTGGATGTGACCACATACATACATATCTACATGATGACGGCGCAGAATGGGGTCGACACGCTGCTGCATGTTCTGACGTTCGATTTCGTCTTTCGGCGTCTCGGCATAAATCGGATGGTGACCGACTACAATCACCCAGTCTTCTTTGGCTGCAGCCAAAACACCGTCCAGCCATTGCAACTGGTCGTCAACGTTTTGCAGACAGGCATCGGGATACTTGTCGTTCTCCTGACGATACTTGTCGATGAGCGGAGTAGTATCTATCCATACTATACGCACAGTAGTACCTTCTTCATTGAAAGCCTTGGTGTAGTAACGGGCAGGCATCGTCCAGCGACGGCTTACGCGGGCATAGTCGAGCACAGCCTGCGTATTGCCGCGGTATTCGTGATTACCACAAATGGGGAACCAGTCGATCATCAGTTCGGGATGGCTGTAGATAAGTTCGTAATTGGTCATCCACAAAGGGTCGTTCACCGAACGTACGCCTTCGAAGTGGTGTACGTCACCGGCAGCAATCACAAATTCAGGTCCCACTTCTTCGGCCATCTCGCCCATCAGTTCGGCAATGGGTTTCTGGTCGTAGTAGCCGTTACGACCCAAGTCGTTGGCTACATAGATGTTGAACTTATCGTCGTAAACCGAATAGTCTATCTTGTTTTGGGCAATGGCCCACTGGCCCAACAGGGCAAGAGTAAACAGCAGAAATAGTTTCTTCATTTTCATCATTTTGCTTTAAAGTTTATAATTCTGGTTAAACACATTTTTTATCGCTTTTTGTTAGTGCAAAAATAATTCCATTTTTGGGAAGAATTCTGGATAATATCAGCTTAACGAGAAAGAAAGGGAATCGTGTCAAAGCACAGACACCTCCCCCCCTCTTTCTTGAACTGCAATTATTTAACAAATGAGCGATATAGAGTCATCTTTCAATCTTATCTGAATCAGAAATTGATTTTGAAACCGGCATTGACACGTACTCCGTAGTATTCGGCCTGCATAGAGCGGTCGGGAGTTCCCTGATAGTAACGCAAGGGTTGGTTCAGCAGGTTGGTGGCTTCGGCATAGAAGGTAGTTTTCAGTTTCTTGCCGAAAGTATAGCTGGCGTTCAGGTCCAGATAGTTCACTTTGTCATAATAGCGGTCGTAGAAGGCTTCCTCGCCAACTTCGTCGATGAAGTCGCTGGCGAAGTTATAGCTCAGGCGAACGTTGAAACCAGCCTTGTCGAAGTAGAGCGAAGCGTTGGCTGTGTGTTCGGGTGAGCCGGGCATACGCAGGTCTTCGTTCTCGCGGCCTTCGAAGTTGAAGTTCTTCACCTTGCTGTACGTATAAGTATAGTTACCATAGAATCCGATGCACTTCAGTGCAGGAGCGATGAAACCGAAATCGCGTTGATAAGCTATTTCTACACCGAAGAGGTCGGCATCGCCTGCATTGCGGGGTTGCTTCATTTCTTCGTAGGTCACGCCTTTGTATTCGTAATCGTTCTGACGGTAGTCAACGATGAAGTCGTTGATTTTCTTGTAGAACAGACCTGCACTGACCAGACCGACACTCTTGAAGTAGTATTCGGCACTGAGGTCGAAGTTGTAGCTAAGGGTCGGATTCAGTTCGGGGTTACCGAAAGCAATGTCTTCCTTATCGATAATAACGTTGGGCACCAGGTTGGCATATTTGGGTCGGGCCAGGGTATTGGTGAAAGAGGCACGTACCTTGAAGTCTTCGCTGGCATCGTACTTCAGCAATACAGAAGGAAGCACATTGAGATAACTCTTCGATCGTTCGGAAGTCTTGGTGAAACTTTCGTCCTTATCGCTCTCCTTACCATCATCATATATGTAGCCGCTGTAAGTGACGTGTGTGTTCTCCAGACGCAGACCGGCCATCAGGTTCCACTTTTTGCCCAACTGCTGGTCGAAGCGGAGGTAACCGGCGCTGACCGTTTCGTGTGCTTCGAAGTTCTCGCACATTTCGTCGTATTTGGTTTCCTGCTCAAAGCTGTTGGCATCGGTCAGGTTGAGATCGCCCACATATTCTTTCTCTACAAAGTTGCCTACCTTGTAACGGTCGCCAGCCATGTATCCGTCGCGGTCTTCGTTTTGCAGATGACCCAGGGCGTCGGTAAGGAAGGCATCCTCGTCCGTAGGTTTGTATTCGTAGAAGTCAATCCATTTGTTCTTGTCTTTGTCCACTACCTTGGCACCGAATTTCAGTTTGTTGGCATAACGGCCTTTGGCTAAGGGCAACTCGAAGTTGAGGCTGAACTTCAGGTCTTTCTCCTTGATGTCTTCGAACTGTTCGGTCAGTTCGTCCAACTCAAACTCATTGCTGTTAGTAGCATTCAGCAGAATGTCCTGTCCGTCGGCAGGCGACATGTAGGGGCGGCGGATGTCGCTCCAGTCGGTATTCATGGCAATGCCTTCTTTCTTAAAGGCCAGGTAACGCTCGTGCGGACGTTCTTCGCCGGCTTGCGCATACGAAGCTTTCCAGTCCATTTTCAGTTTGCCGAAAAGGTGTTCACCACCCAGTGTGAAGTCCATCGTGCGCTGACGTTCCAGACGGGCATAACGCTGATCGGGACCACCGGACTTGGTTTCGTAGATTACTTCATATTCGTTAGGAGTCTCGTCGTCCCACTTATAGGTGTGGCGGTAGCGGTTCTCCCAGTCGTTACGGTTGTTGAAGATACCTTTAAAGTCTATACGATGGTTGGCGTTGATTTCCCAGTCAAGAGCCAGCGAATAGCTCTGACGCTCGCGAGTGACGTAATACTGGCGTACTTCGTATTCGTCGATTACCACATCGCCGTTGTCGTTCTTCTCGTAAGCCATCTCCACGTCGTCGCTACCGGCAGGATTGTTCTGATAGGAAGCTGATACCATCAGACCCAGTTTGTCGTTGAAGAAACGGTCACCGTAGGTGAAGCCCAAGTTCAGGGCAGCCTTACCGCTCACCCAGTTGTAACCGGTTCCGGCAGTTGCGGCAATGATACGTTTATAAGGCGAGTTTTTGGTGACAAGGTTGATGCTACCGCCAATAGCATCGGCGTCCATATCCGGAGTCACCACCTTATTTACCTCGATGGTCTGAATCATATCCGAAGGAATAAGGTCGAGCTGCACGCTACGTGTTTCGCCTTCGGCCGAAGGGACACGGTTGCCATTGATAGTAACCGAGCTGAGGTCGGCACTCGTTCCGCGTACTTGTCCGAAACGAGCCTCGCCCTGGTCGTACTGTACGTTGATACCACTGATACGCTTCAATGCGTCACCAATGTTCGAATCGGGAAACTTGCCCACCTGATCGGCCGATACCACATTGGTAACTCCCAGACTGTTCTTTTGCGAACTCAAAGCACGGCGCTGACCGTGGAAGGCACCGCCTACAACTACTTCCTGAAGTTCGACTCCTTCATTCAGTACGACATCCTTATCCAGCGTTTTGCCTTCGGGAATGGTGATTTTCATTTCTACGGGTGTATAGCCCACGTAGGTCACCTTGACAGTATAAGTTCCCGGGTCAAGGTTGGAGAATGTGTAGAATCCGTTGACGTCGCTCGTCACACCTGTGTGCAGTTTCTCAATATAGACAGAAGCACCCGGGAGAATTTGTTTGGACGCATCGACGATACGGCCGCGGATGGTCCCTTGTTTCGTTTCATTTGCTTTTTCGTCAGCCAAGCTCACACCGCTGACGCCCATAAACATAAATAAAAATAAGCACGCTTTTACAATCTGTTTCATACTTGTTTTCGCTGTTAATATTTTGCCGCAAAAGTACGGGGGTGGCGTTACGTGCATCTTGCGAAACATTGAAGAATGGATAACAAAATTGTGACAAACATGTTACATGCACTGGAAAAGAAGAAGGGCCGGCACTACTCCCTTCCCCCCTCAAAAACCCTGCCAGAAAGGGCTTGTGAGAGGCACTTGTATGGCTCGCGAGAGACACTTGTACGGCTCGCGAGCAACACTTATGTCGAACAAAGGGAGAAAAAAGGGCATAAAAAAAGGCCGTCTCAACCCCTCGCGGGAGAGACAGCCCTGCCTTAGTTAAAAATACCTATTAAAAACGATTACTTAAAACTAACAGTCTTTTTCCTTATCACTAATTCCTATATGAAATACAATCTTAACTATACAGTATTAATGTCTTTAGACTATGCAAATATACATATACTATTCATTCGAAAGTAGCATAAATCGGTCAGATTATGGCAAAAATCATTCAAAATTGCAAATTCCAACGATCTTTCCACTCAATTACGGGCATTCCGGCCTCGTTGAAGCGAATCGGCAACCAGATGTAAGCAGAGTACATCAGGCTCTTCGGTTTCCATACATCGGCCATGAAAATATACTGTCCTTCGCCTACCGGCAACACGAAAGTACTCTGTCCGCCGAAGGTTTTCTCTGCATCCGGACCCACCATCGGACTGGGATGCTGCGTCCACGGTCCCCAGATGGAAGTGGCCGAAAACATACGCGCCTCGTTCGGATCCCAACCCGTACAGCCCGAAGTAATCATCCAATACAGGCCATCGTGCTTGAAGATGGCAGGCGCCTCGTTGTGTCCGCCGGGGAAGATACGGATATACCGGCCCGTATGTCCTTGGTAGTCGTCTGTCAATTCGGCTATCTGCAAGGTCAGATTCTCCTCGGACGAATAGATGTGATACGCCTTTCCGTCGTCATCGACAAAAAGAGTCATGTCGCGCGACATTTGTCCGCCAGCCAGGTCGCGCTTCACAAACAGTCCTTTGTTCACGGCCTCGCGCCAGCGGGGTGTCCACCATTCTTTATATTCGTCCATGTTCCATTCCGTCGCACGTTCTTCGTCTGTCATGTTTTCCGGATAGATGCCGGGATTCACACGGCCGGAACCGACGTAGCGATATGGCCCGGCAGGCGTATCGCTGACAGCCAGTGCGGCACGGGCAGCCTCGTAACCTTTTCCTTTCAGTTCAAGGTGGAACCACATGACAAACTTCTTCGTACGCGCATTGTATATCACCTTGGGACGCTCCATGATGCAACCCACCTCGATGTCGTCGCCTGCCTTGTCGGAAACAGCAAGAGCTACGCCTTCGTACTTCCAGTGACACAAATCATCGGACGAATAACAGTTCACGCCCACTTTGGTCGAGAATCCTTCATCCGGCCGGTGTTCGCCAAACCAATAATATTTTCCCTCGTAATAGAGAACCCCGCCGCCATGAGCGTTAATATAGGTTCCGTCCACATCGTTCCAAACTCCGGCAGGCACAATGGTGCCGCCTGCTGCGTCGGCTTTGCCGTTTTTTGTGTGAGCGCAGCTGCCCAGCAGGCAGGCCAGCAACATCCATACGGATAACAGATACTTCTTCATAAGCACTTCAGTCTTTGTCATTCAGTTTCTTTATGTTTTTCAATAACCATGGACAAAGTTAGCTGTAAATGCCTTATTTCGAGGTATAGGATTGTGTCATAAATACGAAGAAATGTTTCAAAGTTCGTCCCACGCAGGCGGATTTACCTTGAGCAGGTTCCTTACAAAGAAATCGTAACGTTTGTGCTCGCCGAAATCCTCGCCCATCGTATGTCGTGCTCCGGGAATGACAACCAGTTCAAAGTCTTTGTTCGCCTTGATCAGCGCATTCACCACCTGCATGGTCGAAGCCGGATCTACGTTGTCGTCCATCTCGCCCACTACTAGCATCAGCGGACGGGTCAACAGGTGGGCATTCTCAACGTTTGAGCCTTCCCGATACTGTTCGCCTACAGGATAGCCCAGCCACAGTTCGTTCCACCAGATTTTATCCATGCGGTTATCGTGGCAGCCACAGGCCGAGTAAGCGGCTTTATAGAACTCCGGATGGAACAGTACAGCCGTCATCGACTCCTGTCCACCGGCCGAACAGCCATAGATGCCCACGCGATCGATGTCCATATAAGGATACTTTGCGGCAGCAGCCTTTATCCAAGCTATGTGATCGGGCAGTCCGGCATCCTTCAGATTCTTGTAGCAGACGTTTTCGAAGCTGCGTGAACGGAACGAAGTACCCATACCGTCCACCATCACCACAATGAAGCCCAATTCGGCAATCGAGGTCATGTACCAGTTGTAGGGAGTAAATGTCTTGGGCACATACTGGCTGCCCGGTCCCTGATAGATGTATTCCAGTACCGGATATTTCTTATTGGGGTCGAAGTTCGTAGGTCGGATGATAATGCCCCACATGTCGGTCTTTCCGTCACGTCCCTTTGCCGTAAACACTTCTGGAGCCTTCCAGCCCTCAGCAACAAGACGGCTGATGTCGGCCTGTTCGAGCGGCATCACTACACGACCGTCGGTTGCACTGCGCAACACAGCCACCGGCGCTTTATCTACCATCGAATACACATCAACCAGGTAGCGCATATCGTCCGAGAACCAGGCCTGATGCATTCCCTCGTCGGGTGTCAGGCAAGTCAGTCCTGTACCATCGAAACCAATGCGATAATAGCGTATCAGATAGGGATCTTCGTCGGGCTGTACACCGTTGGCCGAAAAATAAATCTGACGGTTTGCCTCGTCCACCCGCACTACCTGGCGAACATACCATTCGCCTTTCGTTATCTGGTTGACAACTTTTCCCGTTGTACGGTCGTACATGTACAGGTGATTCCAGTTGTCCCGCTCGCTTGCCCAAATAATGTGTTTGCCATCCTGCAAGTCGTAACGGTAGCGCAAGGGATAATTCACGTACTTCTCACTGGTTTCCTCAATCAGTGGACGCACTTTTCCTGTTTCGGCCGAAAGCTCCAACACGCGATACACCTGATGTCCACGCTGATTATACTCAAAAGTCACTGCCCGGCTGTCGCTGTCCCACTGTGGTCCCCACAAGTCGTACTGGCGATCGAACAGTTCGGTCGAAGGCTGTATGGCCTTCCCGGTTTCCACTTCGTAAATGCAAGGCACCTTGAAAGGCAGTTCGTCGCCGGGTTTGGCATACTCCTGCTTATGCAAACGGGGTTGTAACTGGTCCTTGGGTGACGATTCCACGTAGTATACGTAGCGTTTCTCCACAGGCCGTATCTTGCAGGCAGCCACCTTCTTGCTGTCGGGCGACCAACGAATGTAGGCTGAATAATAATTGCCCAGCGTTCCGTCTATACTAAGCTGACGTTCCTTTCCGGTGGCCTGTTCTTTTACATATATATTATGGTTCTTGATGAAAGCAGTATACTTACCATCCGGCGATACTACCGGAGCAGCCGTTTTCTCATCGTCTACCTCCATCCAGTGACGCTGTTTGCCCGGCGCAGGCACAGCCCCTTGGTCCGTCAGACGATTCTTCCGCACAGCATACATCCACTTGTGTCCGGCAAAAGCAAACCGGAGCGTATCCAGTCCACTGCTTACCGAAAGCCGTTCCAGCGAAAGAGCAGTCGATTCGACTTTCTGCCCGGAAGAAGCAGAAAGAGCTTCGGCCAGCCGTTTGTGGTCGAATAATTCTTTCCGCGAGCTCTTATCGGCATTTACCAGAACATATATACGTCCTTCAGGCGTACGACGCACATACCAGAAACTGTGAGTCCCGTCTATCCAGCTGGGAACCACGTTGGAGTAATACACTTTGTTAGCACTATATTTCTCCCTCAACGAATAGGCACGGCGATAGTCCTCAGCCGTACCCTGTGCCAGAGCTGTGCCGCAACAGCACATCACCCCGAGCAACCATAAACTTAATCGAAATAACTTCATAGAAAGATACGTTATGCATAAAAGAGAGGCACGGATGTTACGGAATGCCACAGAAGTATCAATCAACCATTCTGTGAAATGCCGTATGATCCGTGCCTCAAACTATACGTTAACAGGTGATACGATCTTATTCTGTATCAGAGTCTGCTATTAATAATCCATTTTCACACTGTTGCACACCGGAGTCAGTACAAACGAGAACTCATAGTCTGCATAAGGAACCTGATACTGCGGCAATGGCCATGCTCCCCAGCTGTTCACACAGCCCAAGCCCATCTGTGCTTTATCGATACAGAGGTTGGTCAGGTCAGCTTCTTCCACTTCGGGAGAGTGACGCTGGTCTTTACCCCAACCATCGTCAAGCGATTCGATGGTATAATGCAGTGCAGAAGCCGAGAAAGGTGCGTCGGCTACAATCTGCAAACCACGGTTGGCTGCATTCAACTGCTTCCACCAACGGATATCAGTCTTTGTTCCGTTCTCCTGCGGACGAATGTAAGAATAGAACTGTTCGTCTACCGACTGGCGGTAAATGCCCAGATCGGTGCTATGGTTACGGTCGCTGTAGTTCTCAATCGGACCACGACCATAGTATTCAACTGTCTCGAACGACTTCGGCATCTGCATCTGCATTCCGAAACGGAACATCGGAGATACTTTTGCCTGCGGATCTACTGTCATCTTCTGAGTAACTTTAACAGCTCCCTTGTTGTTGATGACGTAAGTCAGGTTCATCTTAGCAGATACTTGCTTCATATCATAGTCGGCATATACCACGATCTGTCCGTCCTTGCTTTCCCATTTGAAAGAAGTCAGCTTCAGTTCCGGGTTCTTCCATACAGCATATTTATGCTGCAAACCTGCACCCATATCATTATCGGTCGGAGCACGCCAGAAGTTAGGAGTAAGTGCTGCGCCCTCGTTCATCAGTTCCAAACCTGCTACACGGTAACGACTCAAGTAACCGCTGTGTTTATTAAATTCCATGCGGAAGTCTTCACCGTTTACAATCAGATAATTCCAATCGTTTTCCTGAACTTGGGGAACAACGGTTTCTACATTGACGGTTTCTACGTTTTTCAGTTCAAGCGCAGGAGCCTTGTAAGCATTCAACACGAGCTGGTCTTTAGCTACAGCATATCCGGCAGGCAATACACCTTCTTTTTGTTTCAGGCGATAAGTCACGTTCAAGAGCCACTCTTTGCACTCGCAAACCTTACCCAGGTCAAGCTTTATCTTGGCAGTCTGGTGAGGTGCAACGTTCAGGTTCTCGACACGTCCGCTGCGAACGGCTTTTCCGTTGGCCAATACAACCCACTCCATGTAGTAGGCAGAAAGGTCGCGGAAGAAGTTTTCGTTGTAGACATTGATTTCGCCCTGTGCAAGGTTGGCCGGTGTGGTCCAGATGTTCTGATAGTAGTAACCTACTTCATACATGTGCGGATTAGGCACACGGTCGGGGCTGATAAGTCCGTTGTCGCAGAAGTTGTTGTCGGAAGCATCGAAACGGTTGAAGTCGCCTCCGTAAGCATAAATGGATACGCCATCTTTACCTTTCCAACGTACAGACTGATCGACAAAGTCCCAAATGAAACCACCCTGCAAGTGAGGATACTTGCGGATGAGGTCCCAATATTCCTTGAATCCGCCTTGCGAGTTACCCATAGCGTGCGCATATTCACACTGTATCAACGGCTTTGTCAGATCGTTGCGCTTAGCGTATTCTTCCATATGTCTGTAGTCGGCATACATCGGACAGTAAACATCGGTAAATTCATTACCATGTGCCTGCTCGTACTGTACGGGACGGCTGGTGTCTTCCGACTTGATCCAGCGATAGGCAGCTTCGAAGTTCGGGCCGAAGCCTGCTTCGTTACCAAGTGACCAGAAGATGATACTGGGGTGATTGAAACCACGTTGCACGTTGCGTTGGTTACGTTCCATGTGAGCTTTTGCATAGTCATCACGACGTGCCAGTGTAGATTCGCCATATCCCATACCGTGAGATTCGACATTAGCCTCGGCTACTACGTAGATACCGTACTTGTCGCACAGATCGTACCACAGATTAGCATCGGGATAGTGACACGTACGTACAGCATTGATATTGAATTTCTTCATCATCTGGATGTCCTGCAACATACGCTCGGGCGATACGACATATCCGCCATCGGGGTCCATTTCATGACGGTTGGCACCCTTGAACAGCACTGCCTGACCGTTGACCAGAATCTGTCCGTTCTTCTGTTCGATCTTACGGAAACCTACTTTTACGGGAATTACTTCGTTGCTGCCCTGAAGTGTGGCACGCAATGTATATAAATAAGGTGTCTCGGCACTCCACTTATTGGGGTTCTCAACATTGAGCACTGTGGTCGAGCTACCTTTGGCTGTTGCTGTAGCCACTTGCTTACCTGCTGCATCGAGCAGTTCCAGATTGACTGTTCCGCTGCCCTTCAGGTCAAGCTTAACAGACAGAGAACCGTTCTTGTATTCGGCATCAAGGTCGGGAGTGACACGGATGTCCTGAATACGTTTCTTGTCGCGAGCGTAGAAATAACAGTCGCGACCTACACCGCTATAACGGAAGAAGTCCTGATCTTCAAGATAAGTGCCGTCGCACCAGCGGAATACCTGGAAAGCAATCAGGTTTTTCTGGCCGGGCTTCAGATAAGAAGTCAGGTCGAATTCGGCTTCCAGCTTGCTGTCTTCGCTATAGCCTACGTACTTACCGTTTACCCACAAATACATGTTGGAAGTAACGGAACCGAAGTGTGCAATGATGTCCTTGCCTTTCCACGAAGCGGGAATGACAAATTCGCGACGATACGAACCTACGTGATTATTAGCAGTAGGAACTTCGGGAGGATTGTTTTTGTACTGATTGCGCCAAGCATAGCCTACATTGACGTAAATAGGGTCGCCATAACCATTTAGTTCCCACATGGCAGGCACTCGCATGTCATCCCAGCCTTTGTCGTTAAAACCGACTTTCCAGAAGTCTGTAGGACGAGCATCGGCATCTTTCACCCAGAAGAACTTCCACAGCCCATTCATGGTCATATAGTTGGAAGACTGCTTCATGTTTTCCTTAGCTGCCGCGTCGGCCGACTCGTAAGCAAAATAGTTGGCGTGCATCGGAGCACGGTTCACTGCATTCACCTGCGGATCCTGCCATTCCTTGAAAGACTGTGCACTGCCGCTCACGGCCAAGGCGGCAAACAGTCCTGTAATGAGTTGTTTCTTCATGATATAATTTTTTATGTTTGTAGCAGCATGGAGTGTTTTTCTTTCCACGCCGCTACAAAGATAAGGGAAATGCTGTTACAAACAGGAAAAATATGTTTCAAAATAGGGGCAATTTAATTCAATTGCAAACGATAGACCCCAAAAAAGTGTTCCGGAAGCTGCAATTCGAGCGTCTGACCTTTCACTTGTACCGGACGAACGCGCGGAACAAGAGTTTCCTGTTCCAGTGTATTGACCGTCTTCAAGTCGCCGTCGTGCAGATAAGTGCAAGTACCCGAAACGAGCTGACGCTTCTTCAAACCGGTAAAGTCTATCTTCACCTCGGCAGGATGACTTGCCACATTCACCAACTTGACGATGATTTCGCCTGTGGGTTCGTCCCAAGCCGCTGTCGCGTAAAGGCTGTCCTGTCCGGTGACGGGCTTGCCGTCCATCTGCAACTTCAGCACATCGGTTCCGGTATTCATGCCGTACATCTGCTGCACGTAGTAGTTGGGGGTGCGCATCATACGCAGGTTGTCGAACCAGATAAGGTCCGGATTCCACTGCCAGGCATCCACGTGTGCAAACAACGGAGCGTAAGTGGCCAGATGAACCACATCGGCATTGCGTTCCAGTCCGGTCATGAAGGCTGCTTCGGAAAGTGCGGCATACAGATTGTTAGCCTTGCCGCTGGCATGATCGTGTGCGGCATATTCGCCGGCAAACACTTTCGGACCCTTACGGTCGTAACTGTCGTAGCGGGCTGCGTTGGCCAGGAACCAGTCGGGAGCCATATAGTAGTGTTCGTCCACCAGATCGACACCGATACGTTTCATTTCGGGCCACAGATAGTCGAACTGTTCGCCACCTGCACTGGGGCCGGAAGAACCAACAACCTTAATGTCGGGATACTTGGCACGGATGGCTTTCGTAAAGACTTCGAGCCGTTCGGGATAGACTTCGCCCCACTGCTCATTGCCGACGGCAATCATCTTCAGGTTGAAGGGAGCAGGGTGGCCCATGTCAGCACGTACCTTACCCCAGGTGGTATTCACATCACCGTTGGCAAACTCTATCAGGTCGAGCGCATCCTGCACGTAGGGATCAAGCTGGTCGAGGGGAACGATTTCGTTGCTCTCGTACTGGCACGAAAGACCGCAGCTCACTACCGGAAGCGGTTCGGCACCAATGTCCTCGCTCAGCAGGAAGTATTCGTAGAAGCCCAGACCCAAGCTTTGGAAATAGTCGGGGAAAGCTTTGTGCTTGAATGTATAGTTCCAGCGGTTCTCGTTCAGCGGACGGTTTTCGACCGGACCGACCGAGTTCTTCCACTGATAGCGCGTAGCCAAACTGTTACCCTCGATGATACATCCACCGGGGAAACGGAAGACACCCGGATTCAGGTCGTACAGTGCCTGTACCAGGTCAGCACGCAAACCGTTTTCACGTTGCTTCCAAGTATTAACCGGGAAGAGGGAGATATGGTCCAAATCGACCGTACCTTTACTCTGCACCACAATGCGCAGGCGCGAATGAGCATCGGTAAAGGAAGACTTCAGCACGACTGTTACCTTCTGCCACTCCTGTCCCTTGATTTCGATTTCCTTCTTTACGGGGTTTTCAGCATTGGAGTTGACCAGCTCGACAGACAACTTCACCGGCGTAGCATCGGGTGTGCGGGCATAGACCGAGAAGCGGTATTCCTCACCCTGCTTCAGACCGATGCCACGGTAGCCTTCGTTGTCGATGCCGGCACGCAGCAGACGGCCGTCGTTGACAATACGGATGTAGTGCGGATTGCGGTCGAAGCAAGGTTTCTCGTCCTCTACCGTTACCTGTCCGAAGGGTACCCACCCTACAAACGGTTGCGGGAACTCGAACGAACGGTTCTTCAC
>NZ_FR883130.1:0-8646 GCF_000435115.1 Bacteroides sp. CAG:633
GAGTATCCTCCTGCGTGAAGCATTTCTATCAGTTCTTTCATTCTTGTTTTTGTTACAGCGTTTCTTGTTTCAGTTGTTCCACATATCGGTCGATGCGGTGCAACTCTTTGGGGATGTCAATGCTTTGCGGGCAGTGCGAGTTGCATTGTTTGCATCCGATGCAATGACTGGCCTGGCGCAGACGTGGCACACTTCGGTCGTAACCTACCAGGAAAGCGCGGCGTGCTTCGCGATAGTTGGCATGTTCCTGCGAGGTGGGCAGGTTGCCTTCGTTCACACATTTGTTGTAGTGAAGCAGTACGGCAGGAATGTCGATGCCGTAGGGGCAGGGCATACAGTACTTGCAATCGTTGCAAGGGATGGTAGGGTACTGTTTCATTAGGTCGGCTGTCTGCTGCAGAAATTCGAAATCGTCGTCAGTCAGTGGTACGAGTGGTGAGTAGGTCCGCAGGTTGTCTTGCAGATGCTCCATGTAGGTCATGCCGCTCAATACAGTAAGAACACCGGGGAACGTGCCTGCAAAGCGGAAAGCCCACGATGCTACACTTGCTTCAGGCCCACGTTGCTTGATGCGTGCCACCAGATGCTCGGGCAGTTTCGAGAGTCGGCCACCCAGCAGCGGTTCCATGATGATGGCGGGAATATGGCGTTTCTCCAGTTCGGCGTACAGGTAGTCGGCATTTACGTTGTTGCCCGAGGCGTATTGCCAGTCTACGTAATTGAGTTGTATCTGTACGAAGTCCCAATGCACCTGGTCGTGCATGGCCAGCACTTCGTCGAACACTTCTTTGGTACCGTGGAACGAGAATCCCAGATTGCGGATACGTCCCGCTTCACGTTCCTTCATCAGGAAGTCTATCATGCCATTTTCGATGTAGCGGGCACGGAAGGTCTCGATGCCACCGTTACCGATGGAGTGCAGCAGATAGTAGTCAATGTAGTCTACCTGTAGTTCCGAAAACGAGCGGTTGTACATGGCGATGGAGTTCTCGCGTGTATAGTTGGAGAAGTTGGACAGCTTGGTGGCCACGAAGAACTTCTCGCGTGGATGGCGTTTCAAGGCGATGCCGGTCGACTTCTCCGACCATCCCTGTACGTATACGGGCGACGTGTCGTAGTAGTTCACGCCGTGTGCCATGGCGTAATCTATCAGTTCGTTTACGGCATCCTGGTCGATGACGTTACCTCCTTTTTCAGGAGCGGGCAGGGTAGGCCAGCGCATACATCCGTATCCCAGTAAGGAGACTTTTTCTTTTGTTTTCGGATTTTCGCGCAGGGTCATTTTGTCGGTCGGAACTTCTCCCTGTGCCTGTAGCGAGGCCGAGTTCGAATCCTTCGGTCCGCATCCCGTCAGCGCTACGGTTGCAGTAGCTGTACTGATGCCTACAATCTTCAGAAACTCGCGGCGGGAAATGTCTTTATGATGATTTTGATCGTTCATTGTTGCAAAGTGTTTAGTAATAAAGCGTAAAGAAGTTACAGAAGTTGGGCAGGCATTTTGTGTTTATTGCTTACTGCCCGTTCTTCTTTATTATATAATCCGATGGCGTTCATGCCCTTCCACATAGATGGCTGTGAACGGACGTGCCGGACAGAGGTTCTCGCATGCGCCGCAGCCGATACAGCGTTCGGTGTCGATAGCGGGGAACTTGCGCGAGTCCGGATTGTTGGCATCCGAAGGTACCATCGTAATGGCGCCTGTCGGACAGTGGCGGGCACAATTGCCGCATTCTACACCGTCGGTTTTCACCACACAGTTCCGTTTGATCCATACGGCATGGCCTATCTGGATAGCCGACTTATCGGCTACCGTGATCGGTTTGATGGCTCCCGTAGGGCAGACGTCCGAACACTTGGTACACTCGGGACGGCAATAGCCGCGTTCGTACGAAGAGAAAGGTTGCATCAGTGTCATCAGATCTGTTGAAGGACGCAGTACTTCGTTGGGACATACCGATACGCAAAGCTGGCAGGCGGTACAATGTTGTGCGAAGTGTCGTGCTCCCTGAGCTCCCGGTGGCAGGATGGGTGTCTTGCGGTTGGGGATCTTTTTGTCTTCGATGGTAGCCAGTCCGCCGTCTACTTTCATTTCCTGAGCTTTCAGTACGGCTGCCGAGGCTGCCAGTGCCGACGATGTCAGGAAGGCACGGCGTGAGCTGTCTTTTTCGGTTTTCGGTTCTGCTTTCGCACTTCCGGCTTTGACCGGATGTCTGTAGCTCAATGCCTGGTGTTTGCATTTATCCAGACAATCCATGCAGGCTACGCAACGGCTGTAGTCTATCTGATGATTCTTGATGTCAATACACGAAGCTTTGCAATTGCGTGCGCAAAGGTTGCAGTTGATGCACTTATCCGTGTCGATAACCGGCTTCAAATAAGCATATCTGGACAGGAAGCCAAGTATGGTACCTACCGGGCAAATGGTGTTGCAATAGGTTCGTCCGCCTCTCCATGCCAGTACGATGAGGATTACCAGGGTAACGGCTGCAATGACGAAAGTCGGGACGCTCTTCCAATGACGAAAGTCGGGACACTCTTCAGCCACACGGTGGTATCGTAGAACGCATAACTGTCGGCACGTTCGGCCAGGTAGGCCAGCAGATTGTTTCCCCACTGGTAGAGGGGAGCAAACAGGTTGTTAGCAATACGTCCGTATGCACTGTAAGGAGCCAATAGGGCGACAAACGAGTGCACACCTGCCACCAGTGCGACGGCGAATACTCCCAATACACCGTAGCGCAGCCACGACAGGGCGGGCGAGTAGCGGTAACGGTTCTTCTTGGTCTTTTTGGAAAACCAGGCCACTACGTCCTGAAATACTCCCAACGGACAAATGACCGAACAGTAGACACGTCCCAGCAACAGCGTGAGGATTACCAGCGCCAGCACTACTCCCACGTTGAGAGCCAGCAGGGCAGGCAGAAACTGAATTTTAGCCATCCAGCCGAACCACGTATGCAACGTTCCCGTAAAGTCGAGGAACAGCAACGTAATGAGTGCGAAGAACAGGACAGCAAGTGTTAGTCTGATTTTACGTAACATAAATAGTAGTTATTAGAAATTTGTGTGTATCTTAATTAAAATAGTTTTATAACCGTGCAAATATAGCAATTCTGACTTTACGGTTGATTATCCTTTTTACGCTTTTTGCAACATCTTGCAACAGCAGATTGGGGGATAATGTACAGTTCCTTTTTCCCGGATTGCTTATTTGGGTATTTGGGGCTCTATTTTTTCTCTGTTTTTTGTTGGGAGGAAGCGCAGATAGTTTTATATTTGCCCCGATGCTAATCCTTAAAAATCTGCTTGCTATGAAGCAATCACTGACAAACGTATGGAGATTTTATCGCGACGGTTTTCGTGGTATGACCTTGGGACGTACGCTGTGGCTTATTATCCTGATAAAGCTGTTCGTTATCTTCTTTGTACTCCGTCTGTTTTTCTTCCCCGATTTTCTTAATAGCCGGGCATCCGATGAAGCCGGACAGAGCGATTATGTAGGCCGTGAACTCATTCAGCGGGCAGTAAAGTGAGGATAGCTTTTTTATGGCTGAATTTTATGTGTAATTTAACCCGATCTTTTATCTATGTTCGAGAGTATTGACACTTCCCTGATCGACTGGTCAAGAGCACAATTTGCCTTGACAGCTATCTATCACTGGATTTTTGTTCCGCTGACTTTGGGATTGGCGGTGATTATGGGCATTATGGAGACGATATATTATCGTACCCGTAATGAGTTCTGGAAGCAGGCTGCCCAGTTCTGGATGCGACTTTTTGGCATCAATTTTGCCATAGGTGTGGCCACCGGGCTGATACTGGAGTTTGAGTTCGGTACCAATTGGAGTAACTATAGCTGGTTTGTGGGCGATATTTTCGGAGCGCCGTTGGCCATCGAGGGAATACTGGCTTTCTTTATGGAAGCTACTTTCATTGCAGTCATGTTTTTCGGCTGGGGGAAGGTGAGTCGCCGTTTTCATCTTACTTCTACCTGGCTCACCGGACTGGGGGCAACGATTTCTGCCTGGTGGATTCTGGTTGCCAATGCCTGGATGCAGAATCCTGTCGGTATGGTGTTCAACCCCGATACGGCACGCAACGAAATGGTCGACTTCTGGGCTGTGGCCACATCGCCGATGGCCGTTAATAAGTTTTTTCATAGCATACTTTCGGGCTGGGTATTGGGTGCCGTTTTTGTAGTGGGTGTCAGTTGCTGGTACCTGTTGCGGCGCCGTCACAAGGAGTTTGCGCTGGCCAGTATCAGGGTAGGGGCCTGGGTAGGTTTGTTTGCCGCACTGATGTCGGCTTGGACGGGTGATGGTTCCGGGTATCAGGTAGCCCAGAAACAGCCTATGAAGCTGGCAGCCATGGAAGGCTATTACGAAGGACAGCAAGGAGCCGGACTGGTGGCTTTCGGCATTCTGAATCCGAACAAACAGACACCGGCTGACGGGGTAGAACCTTTTCTGATGCGTATCGAATTGCCCAAGATGCTATCGCTCCTGGCCGAACGCGATCCGAATGCTTTTGTGCCGGGCATCAATAATTTGTTGGAAGGAGGCTACCGGCTGAAAGATGGCAGTCAGGCTTTGTCGGCTGAGGAGAAGATGGCGCGTGGCCGGAAGGCAATAGCTGCTTTTGCCGCTTATCGCACGGCTAAGGCCGACGGCAATGAAGAAGTTGCGGCTGAAGCAGCCGTAGTGTTGCAGGACAATGTAGCTTATTTTGGTTACGGGTATATAAAGGATGTCAACGAGCTGGTGCCTAATGTACCGCTTACGTTCTACATGTTCCGGGTCATGGTGATGCTGGGCGGATATTTCATCCTGTTTTTTGCAGTGCTTCTGTTTTTGGTCTACCGGAAGAATCTGGCAGAGATGCGCTGGATGCATTGGATTGCCCTGTTCACTATTCCGTTGGGTTATCTGGCCGGACAGGCCGGTTGGGTAGTGGCCGAATGCGGCCGTCAGCCCTGGGCCATACAGGACATGCTGCCTACTTCGGCTGCCATTTCGAGGCTCGACGTGGGTTCGGTGCAGACAACTTTCTTCATCTTCTTAGTCCTCTTCACGGTATTGCTGATAGCCGAGATAGGCATCATGCTCCGAGCCATTCGCAAGGGATTCTAAACACTGTCGTTTTATCGTAAAATCAAAAAAAGAATATTCTGTATTTATGGATACTTATGCTTTTCTTCAGCAATATTGGTGGGCAATAGTTTCGCTACTGGGTGCTTTTCTTGTATTCCTGTTGTTTGTGCAGGGTGGTAACTCATTGCTGTTCTGTCTGGGCAAGACGGAAGAACACCGCAAAATGATGATCAATTCGACGGGACGTAAGTGGGAGTTTACGTTTACTACACTGGTTACTTTCGGTGGTGCGTTTTTCGCTTCTTTCCCATTGTTCTATAGCACCAGTTTCGGCGGTGCCTACTGGCTTTGGATGATTATTCTGTTCAGTTTCGTATTGCAGGCTGTCAGTTACGAATTTCAGTCGCAGGCGGGCAATCTTTTGGGTAAGAACACCTATCGTGTGTTTCTGGTCATCAACGGAGTAGTGGGGCCTGTGCTGTTGGGCGGTGCGGTAGCGACGTTTTTTACCGGTTCTGCATTCATTATCGACAAGGATAATATGGGCGATACGCTGATGCCCGTCATCAGTCGCTGGGCCAACGGCTGGCATGGGCTGGACGCACTGGCAAATCCGTGGAACGTGGTAATGGGACTGGCTGTCTTTTTCCTGGCGCGGGTGCTGGGTGCTCTCTACTTTATCAACAACATAGCCGATACGGAGCTTGTTGCGCGTTGTCGCCGTTCGTTGTGGGGAAACTCCGTGCTGTTCCTGATTTTCTTTCTGGCGTTTCTGGTACGTACGCTGGTAGCCGACGGCTTTGCCGTACAACACGAAAATGGCTGGATTTGCATGGAACCATACAAATATCTGCATAACTTTCTGGCGATGCCCTGGGTACTTGTCATTTTTCTGTTAGGAGTTACAGGGGTGCTGGGTGGCATTGTCCGTACCTTATGGAAACCCGGTTATGACAAAGGAATCTGGTTGTCTGGTGCGGGAACGATACTTGCGGTCTTTGCTCTTTTACTGACGGCGGGCTATAACCATACGGCTTATTATCCTTCCGTGGCCGACCTGCAAAGTTCGCTGACGCTGGCCAACAGTTGCTCCAGCCGTTTTACGCTCGAAGTGATGGCTTATGTTTCCATCCTGGTACCTTTTGTGCTGGCCTACATCTTCTATGCCTGGCGTCGTATCGACAGCCATAAGATCGATGCAGACGAAATGAAAGACGGGCATACGTATTGATGCCCGTCCTATGCTATATCATTTGACTTCCATGTTCGATGCGTCGAACGAAAGCGGAAGCAGATCGCCAACGCGTTTTATCTCGTAAATGCCTTTCCGTCCATACAGCAGGATGCGCATAGGGCGCTGGTGACGTGTCTCGGTTTCGAGCATCACCTGACGGCAGGCACCGCAGGGAGGAATCGGATCGTCAAGAAATTCGCCTTGTTCGTTGCGGGCGGCGATGGCCAGTGTGGTCACGGCTTGTTCGGGATAGCGTGAGTTGGCGTAGAACAAGGTCGTACGTTCGGCACAGAGTCCCGACGGATAGGCTGCGTTTTCCTGGTTGCTGCCACATACGACAGTACCGTCGGCCAGGCGTGCGGCAGCTCCTACTGAGAAGTGCGAGTAGGGCGAATAGCTGCGGTGGGTAGCCTCGCAGGCGTTGTCTATCAGTTCGCGGTCGGCGTTGTCCAGTTCGTCGTAAGCATATACCTGGACATCGATACGGATATTCAGTTGTTTCATGGTGCAAGGTTTATTATAAGTGAATGATTATCGGGGTTAAGCCTTTTCCCTGCTTGCCGGATTTATATTCCCAGCAGCTTCATCGCTTTTTCTTGTTCGAAAAGCGAAAGGGATTTGGTTACGGTTTCGTAATTCTCTTTGTCGACGATGCGGGGCGCGAATATTCTCAGCACTTCCATCTTGTCGTCATCGAAGACATACAGTGACATCATGCGGGCGCATTGCTGGCAGGTGAAGTATTTGTTGTCGGCACCGGCACGTATCAGTTTCATCTGTTCGTCTTTAAAAAGACGTGCCTTCACTTTGTTGTAGAAGTCGGTGAACTGTTTGTCGCTGATGGGACGTATCACGGGACGCGGCTTATGTCCCGGAACAACAACTACCGGTGGTTCCTGCGGGGCAGTGACGGGCGGCTCGGGCATGACTGGCTGGCGTTCCGATGCCTTGAAAGAATCCATGTAGACCAGGCGCCCCTCTTCGAAGCGTACGATGATGACGGTGGCTTCACTATCCAGCGGGTTCAGCATTTTCCGGTACTCCCATTCCTCCAGTCCGTAGTCCAGGCGGCGGTATTCGGGTTCTCCCAGTATTTTTGTGGTTTCTTCGGGTGACATGCCCTGTTTGATTTGGCCCAGAACATTGGAGTTGGAATAGAACATGCTTGAGCAGGAAGTCTGCAAGAGCAGATACGTGGCTGCTACTCCTATAAGATAGCGTTTACATTTCATTTTTGTTTTCGGATAAGGTTTTTAACTCGGTTTCAAATGTAGCCAATTTAACTTATTTATGCCTCATCGGGTAGCTAATAAATAGTAAAAGGATTGTTTTTTTCGATTCTTTTGCAGATTTTTGCGCCGAAATCAAAGGTAAAGAAATGAAATATACGTTCCGACTGTGGGCTTTTGTAGCCTTATTAATTCTGTTTCTGCCTGCCTCGGCGCAGCGCCGGAACTCTCGTTACAACGACTATATCAAGCAATATTCCGAACTGGCCATCGACCAGATGAACCGTTATAAGATTCCGGCCAGTATCACTTTGGCGCAAGGATTGCTGGAGAGCGGAGCGGGGCAGAGTGTGCTGGCCCGTAAAAGCAACAACCATTTCGGCATCAAGTGTCACAATACCTGGCGCGGTCGCAAAGTCTATCACGACGATGATGCCCGTGGCGAGTGTTTCAGGGCTTATCGCAAGGTAGAGGACTCGTACGAGGATCACTCGAAATTCCTGAGGCAGGGTGCCCGCTATGCTTTCCTCTTCAAACTGAAGATTACCGACTACAAGGGCTGGGCAAAGGGGTTGAAGAAAGCGGGATATGCCACTGATCCGTCGTATGCCAACCGTCTGATTACCATTATCGAGGATTACGAGCTCTATAAGTACGACACCAAGGGCATGAGCAAGCGCGAGGCGCGTCGCTGGGAAAAGGAGCTGAAGAAGAAACCCTGGCTGGCCAATCCGCATCAGGTATATCTGGCCAACGGTCTGGCTTACGTCGTGGCACGCGACGGCGATACGTTCCGTCTGCTGGGCGGTGAGTTCGACATCAGCTGGAAGAAGCTGGTCGATTACAACGACCTGCATAAGGAGTACACCATCGAGGCGGGCGACATCATCTACCTGAAGAAGAAAAACAAGAAGGCGCAGAAACCTTATACGGTCCACATCGTGCGCGACGGTGAGTCCATGCACTCCATTGCCCAGAAGTACGGCATCCGGCTGAAGAACCTCTATAAGATGAACCGTAAGGATGTCGAAGAGTACGTTCCCGAGGTAGGCGACCGCCTGCGCCTGCGCTGACAATTGCCTTGCGGCTGTTG
>NZ_FR883130.1:8667-16348 GCF_000435115.1 Bacteroides sp. CAG:633
TGTTGCGGGATAGTGGCGCAGGGAGGTGCTGGCTACAGTTCGTCTTCCAGCGGCATGTATGCGCAGTCGATGTTGTCCTGTTCGGGGATACTGAAGTCTTTGTCGGCAAACAGGTCGGCCAGTCCCGAAATCTGTTTTAGGCGAAGCAGTTCGTCGCGGTCCATCCCGATGTGTTTCATAATCCACTGGTCGGACATGCCGGCTTTGTCCAGTTCGGCCACGATGTGACACATCAGTTCGATGTTGTGTGTGCCCCGGGCACGGTTGTGCCGGATGGTGGAAGCCATGCGGTTCGACAGGTCTTTGTCTATCACCACTACGGGTAACAGGCCTTTTTCGCGTTCGAATATCCGCCGCGAGGTTTTCATCACCTGGTAGCGGTGGTAGCCGTCCACCAGAATGTAGGTATCGGCTTCGCGGTCGTAATAGCAGACGCAGGGCATGGTGAAACCGTCTTCCCAGATGGACAGTTCCAGCAGCCGCATTTCGGGCGGAGCTACTACGTTGGGATTGTAGTCGTTGGCCTGTACTTTCTCGATAGGTACGGCCTGTACGTTGTATACCGGGCTTGGACTTTCGTTCATAGGTGCATGTTTTTAAATTGTTCCATAATCTTGTTGCGTTTGCGCACTTCTTCCTTGGTCAGCGAGAAGCCCATGTACTTGCAGGCATGGTCGTTCTTCAGAATGCAGATGCACATGCGTTTGTAGGTGGGTATTTCGCGGAACTCGGGGATGTCGATGTCGTCCAGATATTCCATCCGGACGGGTTTCTTGGTGGTCTTGTAATTGGTAGTCTCCATTACTTCGAAGTTCACTCCGGCTTCCTTGAGGCGCTGGATGGTTGTTTCGCTGAGGCATCCGCCCCGTGTGCGCCAGAATTCTATGCTGACGGTCAGTTTCCGCTGATAATTGCGCCGGGTTGGTTCGGGCAGGGTAGAGAGCAGGAATTGCATGAATTCTTTCCACGTGTATCCTTGCGGCAGGCGTATACTTTGCCATCCCATGACGTGCGTACCTCCGTAGATGCCTGTGAAGTTCACTCCGTTGACGCGGCCTATCATCTTTCCCCACATGTCGGGGTCGATGGTCTTGTACAGGGAGAGGCTTTCCATCGCCTCGCACAGGAAGGGGCTGGCTACCCGTTGCCGTTCCAGATTGACGCCTGCTTTGTAGTAGAGGTCGTAAAGGCGATTGTAGTCGAAGCGGAACTTACCGTTGGCTGTCCATACGTCGGTGGTTTTCCAGTCGTACAGGGGATAGGCGTTGTAGACGTCGTTGCCGATGCGCGATGTCCAGCGATAGTTGTGGTACATGTGTATTTTGCGGTTCAGGTGGATGCTGCGCCAGCGGTTCAGGCTTTCCTGTGTGCGAATGCCTATCAGGAAGCAGGAGCGTACGGCGTCTTTTCGGGCGTGCAGCCACTTGGCAAAGTGTATCTGAAATTCGTAGTCCCACATCTTTTCGTAGTAGAAGGGGAAGTCGCTCCGGGTGTAGCAGTCGGCGGGCATGGGGCGCACCCAGATGTCTTTCATCTGTTCGTCCCACGGCCGCCAGAAGCTTTGGTACATGGATGTGCAGGTGGGCACGCGGAAGGGCACACAGATGCGGTACACTTCCAGAATGTCGCGGTTGGCCTCCAGGATGCGGTTCACGAAGTCGATGGTATGGGTGTACTGTATTTCGTAGTCCATGTGGAATACGCAGATTTTCCGGTTCAGGCGGTTCCGCCGCACGTAGTCGATGCAGAGGTTCAGCAGCAGTCCGCTGTCCTTTCCGCCCGAGAAGGATACGCACACGTTGTCAAAGTCCCTGAAGATCATTGCAAGCCGTTCCTGAGTCAGTTCGTAGACGTTTTTATTGTTTTTCATGGAGTCTTTCTTTAACCTTTCCTCATCCGGACGTAGCGTGTCCATTTTTTCTCGACGACGAATGCTTGTCCCTCGAACACATCGGCATCGTCCAGCAACGCTACCGCATACAGGGGCAGGCTGCCGGCCGTGTCTTCCGCAATCTGCTTTAGCAGGGCTTCCAGCACGGGTGCCGCCTTGCCTTCGATGTAGTAGTTGTTGATGACGTAGCCGTTTTTTTTCTGCTCCAGTGGCACGAAGCCCACCACATGTTTCTCCTCCCGGGCTATGTACCATGTGTAGCTTTCCGATGTACGGAAGGGGTAGTTGTTGTTCTGCTTCAGCACTTTGGAATTCATCACCAAGGGGCCTACCAGTGGATAGAGCCTTTCGTCCGTTCCGTCCAGTTTTGTAATTTCCATCATATTCTGTTTGCGCTTATTGGGTTTTAAAAGTAAGGCTTTTCGGGGTTGTGTCGCTATTTTCTTAGGCAAAATTAACAATGAAGTAGAGTAATGAGCTGTACATTAGTTTGTTTCTGGCAACATTGCTTGTTATGCTTCATTACATTGCTTGTCGGTGTATACCACATTGCTTGTTACAAGCACTCTCGTTGCTTGTCAGCGTCTGTATCATTTCAATTCTGTTGCGTGTCATTCTTTTTTATGGCAAATATAGTCGGATGATAGTTTTGTTTCTTTTACTATGTTTTATTTTATTACTATTTTGTCTGGCGTGTTCTCCTCTGTTCGAGGGCTCATTTTAGGGCTCAGGCTCACTATGAGCCTTCCAAATGGGGTGATTTTATATATGTATCTGGTTATTAATAGATTAGTGTTTTTTAATATTCTTATTTAGGCATGATAAACTTTGCTCTGTAGCTTGTTCTGAAGGTACTCATTGTATTGGTTTTTGTATAATGTTTTTAATATTTTGCTCTTTTGATAAAGAAAAATAGTAGTGTGATTTTTTATTTTATAACGATGAATGGTGGTTGCTTGTTATCTGTCTTTCTTGCTTCTGAAAGTAAATTATTATGCTCTATTATTTTGTTTAATGAATGGTTTTATATATTTACAATTTATTGCAGGCAGACCGGTATTTGAAGGCTCATAGTGAGCCTGAACCCTAAAATGAGCCCTCAGTTTTTATAAAGTTTTGAAAATCACTATTTTATTTTGAAATTGTTCCATTCATGGATTTTGAAATTTTCTAAATATTTACAGCGAAAATCTGCCAATTATGATTATCTATATTTACAAATAGTGGTTTTGAAAGTGTGTTTTAAGTGTATATAATTCTTTTTCCCATTTGGGGTGATTGCTGTATGAGGTGTTGCTTCGGTGGAAAGTATAGTATATATGCATTGCTTTTTCTAATTTTTATCCTTTTATTTTCCGAAACTGTACACTGTGTCCGATATCGAACACTTCGTTTTTTGGCTTCTCGCTTGTTTTTCAGTTGTTTATGACTTTGGCACGTATTTCGCTGGGAAAGATGTGGATGTTGCCGGACTGTCCGTTTCTGTCGATACTGACGAGGGCTTTCAGGTACTCCTTAATTTAAGAACTCAAAAAACAAAACTATGGATAGAGAAATTCCGAAAGAAGTGCGCCGCAAAGAGCGCAACAAGAAGTGGATACGTTACGGCATCGCAGGAGTGTCGGGCGTGGTAGTCATCAGTGTACTCATCTCGCTGATGCGGACGGGAGTGAAGGAGAAGGACCTCGTCTTTTCGCAAGTGGACCGGGGAACCATCGAAGTCAGCGTCAGTGCCTCGGGCAAGGTGGTGCCGGCGTTCGAGGAAATCATCAACTCGCCCATCAATACCCGCATCCTCGAAGTCTATAAGAAAGGGGGCGACAGCGTGGACGTGGGTACGCCCATCCTGAAGTTGGACTTGCAGAGTGCCGAGACCGAATACAAGAAGCAGCTGGACGAGGAGCAGATGCGCACCTACAAGCTGCAGCAGTTGCAGGTGAACAATGAGACCAAACTGAAAGATCTGGCCATGCAGATCAAGGTGTCCGAGATGAAGCTGAACCGCATGAAGGTGGAGTTGCGCAACGAGCAGTATCTCGACAGTCTCGGTTCGGGTACTACCGACAAGGTGCGTCAGGCCGAACTGAGTGTCAACGTGGCCCAGCTGGAACTGGAACAGCTCCGCCAGCAGTACGAGAACGAACAGGAGGTGCTGGCAGCCGAATACAAGGTGCAGGAACTGGACCTGAGCATCTTCCGCAAGAGTCTGGCCGAAACCAAGCGTACACTGGACGACGCGCAGGTACGTTCGCCCCGCAAGGCCATCCTTACCTATATCAATAACCAGATTGGTGCGCAGGTGGGCGAGGGCACACAGATAGCTGTCATCAGCGACCTGAGCCACTTTAAGGTAGAGGGCGAGATAGCCGATACCTATGGCGACCGTGTGGCAGCCGGCGGACGGGCCATCGTGAAGATAGGCAGCGAGAAGCTGGAAGGGCAGGTGAGCAGTGTCACTCCACTTTCGAAGAACGGTGTCATCTCCTTCACCGTGCAGCTGGAGGACGACAGCAACCGCCGCCTGCGTTCGGGCCTGAAGACAGACGTTTACGTGATGAACGCTGTGAAGGAAGACGTGATGCGCGTGGCCAATGCTTCGTACTATGTGGGGCGTGGCGAGTATGAGCTTTTTGTGCGCGATGGCGAAGGTCAGCTTGTGAAGCGTAAGGTGCAGCTGGGCGACTCCAACTTCGAGTACGTCGAAGTGGTTTCGGGGCTCCAGCCGGGCGACCAGGTGGTGGTGAGCGACATGAGCCAGTATAAGAACAAGAACAAACTGAAATTGAAGAAATAAGAAACGATCACCACAGAGGACACAGAGTTTCACAGAGAATATAATCTGTGATGAATTAAATAAAAACTCTGTGAAACTCTGTGTCCTCTGTGGTGAAACAAACAAGTAATAGCTATGCTGAAAAACTACTTCAAACAAGCCTGGACCCTGATGCGGCAGAACCGCCTCTTCACGGGTATCTACGTGGTGGGCACGGGTCTGTCCATCGCGTTGGTGATGACGCTGTTCATCATCTTCTACGTCAAGTTCGGCCCTGTCTATCCCGAGTATAACCGTGACCGCACGCTGGTGCTGAAGCCCCTGAAACGCTATCCGAAGGGAAAGCCCGAGAACTGGACCATCAACGGCGGCGTAGCCTATTATGTAGTAGACCAGATGCTTCCGGGGCTGCCCCATGTGGAGCAGGTGGCAGGCAGTATGATTGATTTCTGGGGAAATTATCAGGTGTCTGTCGCAGACGTAAAACCCTTCAAGGTTACTCCCCGTTTTGCCAACGGCGCTTTCTGGAAAGTCTTTTCCTTCCGCTTTGTCGACGGCCAGCCATTCACGCAGGAAGATGTGGAAGCAAAGGCGCAGGTGGCTGTCATCGGTGAGTCGCTGGCCAAGCGACTGTTTGCCGCCGTCGAAGGAGTGGAGGGTCGGCACTTCACCTTCAACGGACGCGACTACCGTGTATGCGGTGTGGTGCGGGATGTTTCCAATGCTACACCCGAGACGGCTGGCGACCTGTGGCTGCCCTTGCTTAATGCGCAGTACATGTCCAAGGAGTTGGACCGGTTCGGTTTGCTAGGCAATGTGTATGTCTCTTTGCTGGTGGACGATGCGGAGAATCTCGAAACAGTACGTAGCGAGGTGCAGGATGCGTTCCGACGCTATACCCTGCAGGACAAGGACTATGAATACGACGTGATGGGTCAGCCCGATCCTTACTGGCTCAGCACTTTCCGCCAGGATGTGGAGAAGGCACCCGACACGATGGAGCTTGTCAAGGATTTCCTCTACATCCTGCTGGCCCTGCTCTTCATCCCTGCCTTGAACCTGAGCGGCATGATTTCTTCGCGTATGGACAGTCGCATTGCCGAGCTGGGCATCCGCAAGGCCTACGGGGCTACACGCCGTCGCCTGCTGGAGCAGGTGCTCTGCGAGAACCTGTTGCTCACACTGCTGGGCGGTCTGGCAGGCCTGTTTTTTTCCTACCTGATTGTGTTGACGGCCAGCGACTGGATTCTGACGCTGTTCGACAAGAACATCTACAACACTTCGCTCTCCACGTCGCTCACGCCTGAGATGCTGTTCAATCCCGCTGTGTTCGGCAGCGCACTGGCCGTGTGCGTGGTGCTCAATGTGGTGTCGGCCCTTGTACCTGCGCTTGGGGCGATGCGGCATCCGATCATGGAATCGTTGAATACGAAGAGATAGGAGGCCTCACCCCTAACCCCTCTCCCAAGGAGAGGGGGATTAAGAATGATAGAAATATATAGAGAGTAATGTAATATAACTTGCCACATCCTTCCTCCCCTCTCCTTGGGAGAGGGGTCGGGGGTGAGGCCTTAGAAAAATATTATGCTTCAAACCATCTTACACCAATTATGGAACCAGCGTCGTCAGAACGCCTGGATATTTCTGGAACTGCTGGTCGTCAGTTTCTTCCTCTGGACTGTTATCGATCCTATCTATGTATTGACTGCCAACCGTGCTATCGACCGGGGCTATAATCCCGAAGGGCTTTATGTGGTGAACATCGGCATGTATGACGAGACGAACGGCAACTTCGACCCCGACATGGCTTCCGACTCGATGAATCTGGTGGCCTACACGCGCCTTGCCCGCATCGTACGCGAGCAACCCGAAGTGGACAGCTGGTCTATCTCCGCCAATCAAAGTTTCCCCAACAGCAACTCGTGGAGCGGTACGCAAGTCTTTGCCGATACTGCCTCCCTGCACAAGGGGGAAGGATACGTACATGCCCAGTGGTACAATTTTATAACACTTGATGGCAGTAACCTGCTCCGCACCTACGGTATGAAAGATGCCCGTACGGGTGGTGACATCCGACTGCCTGAACAAACGCAAGGAAAGGTTTTCATTTCCGAACTGTTGGCCCGGCGTCTTTTTGGTACGGCCGATGTCGTAGGGAGAAAAGTCTATGAGGGTGATACCCCTTCCGAAGTGGCGGGTGTGTTCCGCGACTTCAAGCACCGCGACTATGAGCAACCCTATCCACTTATTGTCCGTATGTATGATGATATGCAAGGGAGTCCTTATATGGCATGGATGTATCCTTTCGTGCTCCGTCTGAAGCCGGGTGTGGACGTATCGGCCTTCAAACAGCGTTTCCAGCAGGAAGTGGCGCCGCAGCTCTCCGTCGGCAACTTCTATTTAGACAGCCTGAAGGAATTCTCGGAGCTGAGCGAGGACTATGCCATGAAAAGCGGTGTCACCAATAAGCTTCGCCTGCAATACGCTCTGACGGGTTTCGCCCTGCTCTGCATTTTCCTGGGCATGGTGGGCACCTTTTGGATACGCAGCAATGCCCGTCGCGGCGAGATTGGGGTGATGCGTAGCATGGGCGCCTCGCAGGGGTGCATCGTGCGGCAGTTCCTCATCGAAGCCTGGCTGTTGCTGACGGTGGCCTTCGTGTTGGTCATTCCCTTCCTGCTCTACCATGCCCATACCAGCGGCCTGTACATGGTAGAGATGAGGAGTTATTTTGTGCCCAATCCTGCCTATGGGCAGAACCGTTTCGGCTTCCACTTCACCGTGGTGCTGGCACTCAGCTACCTGGTTCTGGTGTTGATAGCACTGGTCGGAACGTATATTCCTGTGCGCCGTGCGGCACGTGCGTTGCCGGTGGAGGCGTTGAGGGAGGAATGAGTTTAGTTAACAAGTAAACGAGTAGACGAGTTGGCAAGGCAGGTCCTCGTGGTCTGAAGCCTTGTCCCCTTGTCAACTAAAATAATAGCCGTATGCTAAAGACCTATTTCAAACAAGCCCTT
>NZ_FR883131.1:0-501 GCF_000435115.1 Bacteroides sp. CAG:633
TGTCTTGTACTGATATAGGTAGACACATTTTAATAACAAAAATGTGAATCAACAATGAGGAAAAAACACAGTCGTTTCAGTGAAGAGGATCGAATATCTCTTCTTCGTGCTTATTATCAGTCAGGCCTGAGCAAGTATTCTTTTTGCAAACTTCACTCACTCAGCGGTCTTAGGCTTTTAAATTATTGGATAGAAAAGTATGGTGATAAAGTAAAATCACTATCTTCGCCTTCGATAACTTCAACGGAAGAAGATATGGCCAACCGCAGCAAAGAAAGTTACCGTGAAGAGAACGCTCAGTTGAAGAAGCGCATCAAGGAATTGGAGAAAGCGCTTTCTTTCTCTCGTTTAGAAACGGAAGCACGCGATTTGATGATTACGCGTGCCGAGGAGTATTTTAACATCCCGATCCGAAAAAAATCTGGGGCCAAGTAGTGAAGGAACTGGTCAGCGGGCGCGGTCTGAAGGTCGCCCCCGCCTGCCGTCTATTTGGCCATTGCC
>NZ_FR883132.1:0-241 GCF_000435115.1 Bacteroides sp. CAG:633
GTATGGGCTTACCCCTAGTAAGAAGCCTAAAAAGAGAAAGCGTTAAATGTTATGTTTTAGAACTGAAAAAGCCAACTTATCCGTAATTGGGTAGGTTGGCTTTTTGCGTTAGTTACAGTTTCACTAGACTATTCCCATGTGAAAGTATAAATTGTAGTTTCTGTTCTTGTTTCATTATTATCTAGGCGTTTGTAAGTAGATACCTCAGTACAGCTTTCCAAATATCCGTCTTTGTCAAATG
>NZ_FR883132.1:258-543 GCF_000435115.1 Bacteroides sp. CAG:633
TCCGTCTTTGTCAAATGTATAGGAATATAGTTCTGTTTCTTCATTGTATTCATCTTTGCTATATATTTTGTCTGGAAGTTGGTTGCATCTCATTCCTACCAATTCGGGATGTGCTTCCAATAACGGACGTAAATCATCTACATTCCATACCATTATCGGAAGATAGCCTTTGCAAATCTTTCCACTATAAGATAATTCGTAAAAATCTTCATCACTATAACTCTCTATCATTTTAGTTAATTTTTCACCTTGCCATATACAAGATAGATAGTCTTCACCTGTCTG
>NZ_FR883132.1:564-711 GCF_000435115.1 Bacteroides sp. CAG:633
CTGTAATTTTACTAGCTGATTGTTTGCATTATAAGTAAAGTCTATATTATCCAAATCTCCTCCGTCACTATCAGAAGTATGTGTTACCAATCCATTCTCTAATGTATATGTAACTGCACTTCCACCTCTGCTTTCAATTATTTTGTT
>NZ_FR883133.1:0-10194 GCF_000435115.1 Bacteroides sp. CAG:633
CAGTGCCAGTCTGGTCTATGTGCTGTTGCTGCTGATTCTGTTAGTGGTGCCTGCCGTGGGCATATCGGGACTGGTGCATGCCCAGATGCAGAGTCGCTTGGGCGAGATAGCCATCCGCAAGGCTTATGGAGCCTCTAATGCCAACATCATCGGTCACTTGTTTGCCGAGAGCCTGTGTACCACCTTGATAGGCGGTTTGCTGGGCTATGCCTTGTCGTGCGTGCTGGTGGTGGCGGGCGGTACGTGGCTGTTTGGTACGGGCGGTGTAGAGTTGGAAGGCATCTTGTTGGGCAGCGACCTGCTGCTGCGGCCTTCGTTGTTCGTGGCAGTGCTGGCGGCGTGCCTGGTGTTCAACGCACTGTCTACGCTGCTGCCGGCCTGGATGGCGGTACACCGCAACATTTCATACACATTAACGGGAGGAGAATAAGATTATGTGGAGACAAATATACAGACAGATGTGGAACCAACGACGTGCCAACGCATGGCTGTGGGTGGAGTTGTGTATCGTAACCGTACTGTTGTGGTATGGTATCGATTTAGTGTATAATTACGAAGGAGCTGCCTGGCAGCCCAAGGGTTACGACACGTCGTGTGTGTTCGACCTGACCGTGGGGGCCAAACCATTGGAAGTCATCAACGATGCCGATAACCAGCGGGCGGGGAAAGATTTCGCTTACCTGTACAACTTGATTAAGGACTATCCCGGCGTGGAGGAAGTCTGTGCCTATCACGGCAGCATTCCCTATACGGGCGATGCAATGTTAGAGGGTTATGCCTCTCATACCGATTCGGCGCATGTGGTGTCGTGTTTCATCCGTTATGTCACACCTTCTTATTTCAAGGTGTTCCGCCTGAAACCCATTGCCGGACAATTAGACGAAGCTCACTGGTCGCCGGCTGAATATCCCATGCCGGCCTTGATGAGTGTGGACTTGGCAGATTCCTTGTTCCATCAGCCCAACGTGGCCGACGCTGTAGGCAAGACCTGTTTCAATCCCTACTGGTTGAAGCGGGATAATCCGGTGACCAATTATCGGGTGGCTGCTGTCCTGCCCCGGCACAAGCTGGACGATTACGAGCGCTACGAACCGTTTATCTATCTGCCTGCCCAGCAGGCTTTCTGGTGGCAGCATGTGGCGATACGCGTTGCTCCCGATCAGGTAGCCGGTTTTGCCGAGCGTTTCCGCAAGGATATGCAGCCGGTGTTCGACCGGGGCATCTTCTACCTGAACACCATCCGTTCGTACGATGACATGAAAGAAGCCTACGACATACAGCAGGGCACAGTGAACTACCTGAATACGGTCTATGCAGTGGTGGCCTTTTTCCTGTTCAATATCTTCCTGTGCGTGTTTGCCACTTTCTGGTATCGCACCCGCAAGCGCCGTTGCGAAGTGGCTCTGCGTATGGCTATGGGCAGCAGCCGTCGCACGGTGATGGGACATTTCCTGCTGGAAGGTCTTGCACTTCTGCTACTGGCAGCCGTTCCGGCTTTGCTCATCGCTTTCAACATTCAGTTGGCCGACCTCACGGTACACACGCTGGTCGATGTTTCGGCTACCCGTTTTGTGGGATGTTTCAGTGCGGCGTTGCTGCTGATGGCACTGATCATTCTTGCCGGTATCTGGTATCCTGCCCGTCAGGCGATGAAAGTGCAGCCCGCCGAAGCGTTGCACGACGAGTAGTCCACGCAGATAAAGAGGGCGTTATTTTTTCCCAGTTAGGAAAAAAATATTCCCCAGTTAGCAAAAAATTTTTTCCTAACTGGGGAATTTTTCTTTCTTGTTTTCAGGAGTTATATGTCATTCCGTCCGTTTGCAGGCATTCACCTGGAAGAATTCGTTGAATATGGTTTCGTAGTTGCCATGCAGCAGGATGTGATGATTTCCCAACGGGTTCTTCAGGAAATAATCGGCCGGTGAGTTCAGGCGGACACGTACCTGCGTGCGGCACATGTTGATGTAGTTGGTGTTCTCCGTCAGGGTGCCGGTAGTCAGGTAGTATTCGTCCAGGCATTCGCCTCCGCATTTGACGATGGTCACGTCGCCCGTAGGCAGCAATCCCTGGATGCCGATGCTCTGTTCCGTTTCAAAATGGCTGCGAAGGATGAATTTCTCGGTCTGTTTCAGTCCTACAGTGCAGTGGGCCAATACGATTTCGTTGGTACGTGCGTTGATCATGGAAGGATTGGCCATGAATGACCCTTTTCCCGTAAGGGTTTTTACCACCAGCATGGTAAAAACCGACTGCAAGTCGCCTTCGCATCCGGCAATGATGCCCTCGTCGTTCAGCAGCGACAGGGCCATACATCCGGTCGATCCGGTCAGTTCAATCAGTTTGAAGCAGCTCAGCGTCAGTGCAGACAGTCTTTCTTCTTCGGCAATCCGTTTCACTGCTCTGTAGATTTTCATGGCCTTCAGCATGTCGTCGGCCGATGCTTCACGGCAGGCTAAAGCTTCTCCGGCCAGCTTGGCAGCAGCTTCACCCACTTCGTCGTCAGAGAGCGCATTGGCATATTCGGCCACACGTTCCAAAGGTATATCGACGTACTCAATGTCCCATCGCCGTTTAGCCAGCAGATAATCCACATTGCTGGCAATCAGCCAGCTTGACGGTGTACCGATCACTCCGATGCGTGACCCGGAAATCTGCCTTTGTGCCTTGAAGTTGTTGTACATCACGAAGATGCGTTTCACTATCTCTGTCAGTTCGCCATGCAGTATTTCGCTTTTCATGCCTCTGGCTCGTAGCCATGACGAAATCTCAAGGGCGGAGGCCAGTGAGTTTTGCATCCCGTCGGCCAGCAGGATGGCAGGGCGTGGCAGCGACTCGAAATGTTGGATAACCAACCGCTCGACTCCTCCGGTTGCAATGAACAACAGGCAGAAGTCATCGGATGTTACTTTCCCAATATCTTGATAGTCAATGAAATTTAGAGTGAAATATTTTTCAAGTTCAGTCAATACCGTTTCGTGCGAACTGCGAATGGATATTTGCCTGTGCAGTGTAGATGCAAATGTAATCAGATTGAGGACCATGATATTATTTTTGGTTTTAGCTATTAACGGTTTAGTAACTCAAAGGTAAGGCTTTCTTTTTATTTGGCATAACGTTTTTAATATAGATAAGGTTTTTAAAGTTTTTATGTCTGCTGTTTCCGTTGATTCCAAATAAATCGCTACTTTTGTGCCTTTAAACAAAAAGAATGCAAATTGTTGAATAATAGAAGAAGATTTTAAAGTTCGAATCATGCCTAAAATATCTATTCGTGGAACAGAGATGCCCGCTTCGCCTATCCGCAAGCTGGCTCCTCTGGCAGATGCAGCCAAACAAAGAGGAATACACGTCTTTCATCTGAACATCGGACAGCCCGACCTGCCCACGCCGCAGGTGGCGATCGATGCGATACGCAATATTGACCGGACTGTCTTGGAGTATAGCCCGAGCCAGGGATACCGCAGTTACCGCGAAAAGCTGGTGGGTTATTACGAAAAGTACAATATACACCTGACTGCCGACGACATTATCATTACGTCCGGCGGTTCCGAGGCGGTGCTTTTCTCGTTTATGGCCTGCCTGAACCCGGGAGACGAAATCATCGTTCCCGAGCCGGCGTATGCCAACTACATGGCGTTTGCCATTTCGGCGGGTGCCAAGATTCGCACCATTGCAACGACCATTGAAGAGGGATTCTCGTTGCCGAAGGTGGAGAAATTCGAAGAACTGATCAACGAGCGTACCCGTGCCATCCTGATCTGCAACCCGAACAATCCGACCGGCTATTTGTATACCCGTCGCGAGATGAACCAGATACGCGACCTGGTGAAGAAGTACGACTTGTTCCTCTTCTCCGATGAGGTGTATCGTGAGTTTATCTATACCGGTTCGCCTTACATCTCGGCTTGCCATCTGGAAGGTATCGAGCAGAATGTGGTGTTGATTGATTCTGTTTCCAAACGTTACTCGGAGTGCGGTATCCGTATCGGTGCTCTGATTACGAAGAACAAGGAGATACGCGATGCTGTGATGAAGTTCTGTCAGGCACGTCTCAGTCCTCCGTTGATTGGGCAGATTGCTGCCGAGGCTTCGCTCGATGCCGGCGAGGATTACTTGCGCGATACGTACGACGAATATGTAGAACGCCGTAAATGTCTGATTGATGGTCTGAACCGTATTCCCGGTGTTTATTCGCCCATTCCGATGGGTGCCTTCTATACGGTGGCCAAACTTCCGGTCGACGATTCCGACAAGTTCTGTGCCTGGTGTTTGTCCGAGTTCGAATACGAAGGGCAGACAGTGTTCATGGCTCCGGCTTCGGGTTTCTATACCACTCCGGGAGCCGGGCGCAATGAAGTGCGTATTGCTTATGTATTGAAGAAAGAAGACCTGACCCGTGCCCTTTTTGTACTGCAGAAAGCGCTTGAGGCCTATCCGGGGAGAGTAGACTGATGAGTCTTTCCTTGTTTCTAGCCAGACGTATTTATCGGGGAGACGATGCCGGTCGGCGGGTCTCCCGTCCGGCGGTGCTGATTGCTATGACAGGCATTGCCATCGGGCTGGCGGTGATGATTATTACCGTGTCGGTGATAGTGGGCTTTAAAAGTGAGGTACGCGAAAAGATAATCGGTTTCGGTTCGCACATACAAGTCACCAATCTGGAACAGGCCCGCTCTTACGAGACTTTTCCGGTAGTGGCCGACGATAGTCTGCTGGCCATACTTTCCGACTATCCCGAGGTGAGCCATGTGCAGCGCTACTCCACCAAGATGGGAATGGTAAAGACAGCTGAGGCTTTTCAAGGTATGCTGCTGAAGGGCATCGGACCGGAGTATGACCTGTCCTTCTTCCGGAATCATCTGTTGGAAGGGGAGTTTCCGCAGTTCAGCGATTCGGCTTCGTCCAACAGGGTGGTTATCTCGAAATCGCTGGCCGACAAACTGAAGTTGAAGCTGGGCGACAAGATTGATACGTATTACATACAAGACGATATCCGTGCCCGTCGGTTGAAAATTGTGGGTATTTACCAGACCAATCTGGCCGAGTATGACAATCTGTTTATGCTGACCGACTTGTGCCTTGTGAACCGTTTGAACAAATGGGAGTCTGACCAGGCGAGCGGCATTGAGCTATCTTTGCGCGATTACAATCGTCTGGAAGAGATGACCTACGAGATTGGGGACGACCTGAATGGAGTAATCGACCGTTTCGGACAGGAATACTGTGTGCGTAACATCGAACAGCTCAATCCTTCCATCTTTGCCTGGCTCGGCATTCTGGACGTCAACATCTGGGTGATTCTGGTGCTGATGATCGGTGTGGCCGGCTTTACCATGATTTCGGGCCTTCTGATTATCATTATCGAGCGCACTTCGATGATCGGTGTGCTGAAGTCTTTAGGAGCCAACAATGATACCATACGCCGACTGTTCCTGTGGTTTGCCGTCTTTCTTATCGGGAAAGGCATGCTGTGGGGCAATGCTATCGGACTGGCTTTCTACTTCGTACAGCGTCATTTCGGATTGTTCAAGCTCGATCCTGAAACCTATTATATGGACACCGTCCCTGTATCTTTCAACATCTGGCTGTTTCTGCTGCTGAATGTGGGCACGTTGCTGGCTTCGGTGCTGATGCTGCTGGGACCCTCGTACCTTATTACGCGCATCCATCCGGCCAATTCCATGCGTTACGAATAGGAAGTTCTATTGTACCCGCTTGCATTTTCCGCTGAACCGACGGATTTCCAGTTTGATGATTTCGGTGCGATGAAAAGATTTCTCTGCATATTTCAGCCCAACGGTCGTATCGTTGGGCGAATATTTTTGTAGCAACAGCTGTAAGGCATGTTTCCGCTCTTCAGCCTCCAGTCCGATACGAGCCTGACAATCCAGCACAATACTTTCATAACCGGTAGTGAATTTGTTGGAAACAACATGCGTAGCTCCAACTATGCAGAATGAAACCTCCGGATGAGCAGCGATGCAGCGTAGCTTTCGGCCTTGCGGAGCACAGTGCAGGTAGATGGCATCTTTGCCGTCCCATACATAATTGATGGGGATTCCGTATGCGGCTTTCCCCGCTTCATCGGTCATGGACAGCACTCCGTATTCTCCTTCTTTCAGCAAGGCGTATGCACGTTCGTTGTCCAAAAGGCGGTCTTGTCTTCTTACTGCTTCGTTTGTATATTCCATCATTCATTCTTTTTTAGGAAGAGTTTGTTAGGGCGTACTTAGGGAGCAACAGGAAAGCATATAATCACTTCCGCAGGAATTCCCGCTTGTCGCGGAAAAGGTAAAACAGCTTCCAGCACAAGGATTGGAGTGGCTGGAGGATGTCAATCAACGGAAGTGTCAGCCGATAGCGATATTGCTCGTTCAGCGACTTGGCCGTGGAGTTTATTACCAGTGCCTGGACGATGAAGCGAATCAGGAAAAGCAGCACACCGATTCCGGCAACCAGCCAGTGGAAATGAAGAATGCCCCACACAGTCATAGCGATCCATGCCGCATAGAACAGCAGACGGCTGAAAGTTTCGAACCCTGCCAGCCAGCGTTGCAGGCCTTTGTATTGGCGGGCTGTCGAAGCATACCCTATTTTTTCCTCACGCCAGTCTTTGCTTCTGTAGACGGGTTGCATCCGTACTGCAGCCTCTGGGGCCGTCTCTACCCGTGTATTGTTACCGTTGGCAACCTGATTGACGAAGAGGTCGTCGTCGCCGCGTCGCAGATTCAGATGGGCAGAAAATCCTTTTTGGTCGTAGAAGAGCTGTTTCCTGTAAGCCAGGTTTCGCCCGATGCCCATATACGGATGTCCGCCCAGAGCAAATCCCAGATAGCGCATGGCGGTGAACAGACTGTCGAAAGCTGTGCAGCGGTGAAGCCAGCTTTTTCCGCGTTCGTATCCGCTGTAGCCCAGTACGACTCCGGTATGCGGTGTAAAGTTGCGTGCCATCAGGCGTAACCATTGATTGCTTTGAGGCTGGCAGTTGGCTTCGGTCAGCACCAGCCAGTCGTGACGCGAGGCACGGATGCCAAGGGTGACGGCCAGCTTCTTGCGGCTGATGTAGCGCGACGAGTCGGGCACAAAGCTGTGGTATAGGTTACGGTACTGCTCTTCGAGTTGCAGCAGATAGTCTTCGCTTTCGTTCTTCTCGCCGTCGTTGATGACGATCACCTCAAAATCCGGATAGTCCTGTGCCAGTATGGCGGGCAGGTTGCGGCGCAGATTCTCCACTTCGTCGTGTGCACAGATGATGACCGACAGAGGAGGAAGCTCCTGAGTAAAGTGAAGTTCGTTACGTTGCTCCTTGCGGTTGCGCCGCCCGATACGGCTGTAGAGGACAAGGTAGTAGATGATCTGAACGGCTAACAGAATGCCGGCTGCCATGAGCAGATATTGTTCGGTAGAATTGATGGCAAATGTTTCCATTGAGTTTGCGATAGTTGAATAATGTAACGTGCAAAAGTACAAATTTTCGTCCACACCTTGTACTGCCTGTCCTCTCTTTTTCTTACTTCGCTGTCAGTACGGGCACCGTCAGAAAACGGCAAGCAGGGAAGTGACGGGTCAGGTAGCGTTGCAGGTACTGCTGGGTATCTTCCTGAATGGTGGTGTCCTCGATGGTCGGGTACAGGTTGTAGAGTACGGTATGGAGTTCGATGCCCCGTCGGGCTACGGCTTCCAGACTCAGCAGGGTGTGGTTGATGCTGCCCAGCTTGCCTGAGGTGACAAATACCAGCGGATAACCCTTCTCGGCAATGTAGTCGATGGTCAGATACTCGTCTTTCAGCGGAACCATCAGGCCACCGGCTCCTTCCACCAGGACGGTCTCGTAGCGGCGGGCCAGTTCAAGCGTGGCTTGTTCTATTTTGGCAAAGTCAATAGGACGCCGGTCAATGCGTGAGGCCAGGTCGGGCGATGCCGGATAGGAGAAGATTTCGGGCATGGTCAGTCCTTCCTTGTCTTCGGGCAGGTAGCCGGTACCCATCAGACGGCGGTGCAGGTCGATGTCTTCGCTGTGACCTACGTTGCCGGTCTGGATAAATTTCTGGGTAATGACCCGTTTGCCTTCCTTGATAAGCTGCTCCGCATACCAGGCGGTGCAGTACGATTTTCCGGCATCCGTATCGATGCCGCTGACGAAATAGATGTTGTTCGTATTCATAATTGAATGTTTTTTTAAGTACAAAGTTAGTGTTGGGTGCGTGTGATTTTAAGGGGCTGCTTTTTTAGGCACGGATTACACGGAAAAACACGGAGGTAGAAAAAGGGTAATAATAATCCGTGAAATTCCGTGTAATCCGTGCCTGAAAAGTCAATACGTTCCTCTCTTTTATTCTTAATTAAACACACACTCTTTATTGCTTATATCGGCAAATCACATAAATCGGCTGGTACGTCAGGCTGATTCCTTCGGCCGAACTGAAGCGGTTACGGTATTCGTCGCAGAACGTTTGCAGGCGTCCGCGGCTCCAGGTGTGCTTCTCGGTTCCCGTGACGCCGGTCATGCGCAGGTGGTGCAGCACGTCGATGGGCGTAGGGAAGTGCAGCACAGCTTCCTCTTCTTCGAGGTACAGCACTTCGTAACCAGCGGCTTCCAGTTCCTTTTTCAGCTGTTCGGGAGGCGTGTATTCCAGTCCGTTGCCGGTCAGTGTGCGTATCTCGTGCAGGTTGCGCAGCCCGAATGTGCTGAATGCCAATACGCCGCCGGGACGAAGCAAGGCGGTGCTGCGGCCGAAGAAATCGGCTGGTGCGACGAACCATTGCAGGGTGGAGCACGAGGTCAGCAGGTCCAAGCGGTCGGGCAGGGGACAGGTTTCGGCATCACCTGCTTCGAAGCAGACACCGCTGTTGCCGGTCAGTTCCGTCAGGCAGAAGCGCATCTCTGGGCAAAGGTCGTTCAGATGCAGCAACGACGGATGCCAGGTGTCGAATAGTAGTTGCGAGTAAAGTCCCGTACCGCAGCCGAACTCGGCAATGCGGTCGAAGCCGGCATCGGGCACGTTGCGTTGTAGCAGGCGAATCATCTTCTCGGCTACCTGTTGCTGTACGCGTGCTTCGCGGCTGTAAGTGGCACGGGCACGGGCAAATCGTTCGGCGATCAGTTGTTTGTCCATCGGTCTTGCAAGTAATGTTTAAAGAGTGATTCCTGATAATGTGCATCCTCGGTTTGCATTGCCACAGTGCCCAGTTCGTTCCAGGCATTCAGCTGGTTGGCAGGCGGGATGATACGGTCGTTGCTTCCTACGACAGCTTCGGTCCACTTCAGCGTGGGCTGTGGCTGTCCGGCATATTGTCGGGCGATGCAGTCCAGCTCGTCGCGTACCTCTTCCAAAGGCCGGCGGGGAGTACGGCTCAGAAAGTCGCGGAAAGCAGCACTGTCGGCACACATGCGTCGCAGAAACTTGTGGAGCGAAGCCCCCGTCAGGCCTTCCAGTGTTCCCTGGAAGATGACAGGCGGAATGCCTCGCCGTTCGTCGATGGGGAAAGGGGTTCCGTTGATGGCCGTACTGCTGCCAATGTTCAGGCCGAGGGTGGGGACAACGTGCGATGCTGCCCATACGCCCATCGACCAGCCTACGACGTGTATCTCGGCGTAACCTTGGAGCAACGATGCGTCGAAGTCCAGTGTCCGGTAGTCGTAGCACAGCATGAAGTCCATGCCCTGCGGACGGTAGTGGCTGAACGGTGTCTCGTCTGCCGCCCATCCGGCAAAGAACAGCAGCAGCTTCGGATGGTTTTCGTGGATGATATATACTTGTTTCATTTCTTGGTTGAACTTGTAGGTTGATGATCTGAATCAGGTTGCAGTGACAGTCACTGCCCGGTTTATTAGGGGTTATCCGCCATAAACTGACAATTTATCGCCTTTAAACTCACAGTTTACCGGCTTTAAACTGACAGTTTATTGCCTTTAAACTGATAATTTATCGCCGTTAAACTGGAATAATCTCCGTAGCTTCAGAGAGGAATCTGGTCGATTTCCTCTTCCGTCAGTGCAGCCGTCAGCGAGAAGCGGATGCGCGAAGTTCCTTCGGGCACCGTAGGCGGGCGGACAGGCAGTGCGTAGAAGCCGTGGCGTTGCAGGTTCTCGGCTCGTATCACGGTGTCGGCACTGGGCCCTACAATCATGGGGACAATCTGGCTGACGCTGGGCGTGGTGTATCCCTGTTCTGCCAACCGGCTGCGCAACCG
>NZ_FR883134.1:0-3028 GCF_000435115.1 Bacteroides sp. CAG:633
CCCGCGGCTACTTCCGCCGCTCGCAGCGGTCGGCTAACGTGTTCCTGCACCTTGACCATATAGACAACGTCCTGACTCGCTTCCTGCGCTTCGCCGCCCTGGGGCTCACCACCCGGGAAATTGCCGAAGGCGGCAGCACGCCTCTGCTGCAGGAAGCCTTCAAAGACAACTGCCAGATGGACCGCACCGAATGGATGGCCGCCCACGTGGCCGCCGGCACGGAATCGGTGATAAGCGTCATCCGCGAAGCTCTGACCTGCGAAGACAACAGCCTCCTCCTGCAACGGTGCCATCTGGGCGCCATTGCCCGCAGCGGAAACCGCGAGCTGCTGGAACTGGAAGGCAAACTGCTCCTTGCCGCCCGACTTCAGGAAGGGTTGCGGCAAGCCATTCTGGAAACCATAGACGAGGGCATTGCCGAGAGCCACCTGTACATGCTCTCCGTCATCATGGACAACGACCTGCTGCGCTTCGCCTCCGTGAAGCGTGCCATCGCCGTATGGACGGGACTGGGTGAAACGACTGCCAAGGAAAAAATCTTTGATAAGACGATACAACTGATGTACCGTTTCCTGAACGACCGACAGCTGGCCCGCGAGTCCTTACAAAGCACCGACAGCATAGAACTATACATGGCCTTATGGTGTACCGGCTTCTACAACACCGACGAACTGGAGGGAAAAGTACCCCATCTCATTGTCAATGGAAAAAGCCACCAAGTACAAACGCTTTTCTACTACTTGAGAATCATCCAGTCGCCCCTGCTGACACAACGGCTCTGCAACTTAGGCGTGGAACACTGGCACGACGACCTCTCCGTCATGGCCGCCCTGCTTTCCTCTTACCTGGGAGGACTGTACTACAGCCGCTATCATATACAGCAAGAGGCTCCTCGTTGGGAAAACTACTTCAGCAGCCTCCAAGAAGCCCGGCAACAATACGAGTGGCTGAAAACCATCAGCCGGACTATGCCCGCTGAGAAGCGTTTTGAACCGTTCGTCTTTCCGTGGGACTACTGCGTCCTGAACCGTTCACTGGTAGCGGACAAGATGATACTCATTGCCTGGATGCTGAACGACGCTGCCCTGCTGGACGAACTTTGTGAGCTTGCGCCCACGATGCTGGACAGCAACTCACGCGACAGTTTTCTGCTGAGCATCATCCGGCAACCGTCCACGCCCCGGCAGGAGGCGTTTGTGCTGCAATCGCTCGCCGACCGTTCAGACAGCACACGTAAGGCTGCCCTCGATATAGTGGAGAAGATGACGCTCACGCCCGAACAATACCGCACACTGGAAGAGATGCTCCGCCTGAAGTACAGCGAAATGCGGGTGAGAATCATTCAAATACTGATGAAGCAGACAGACGACCGGCTGTCTGCCAGCCTGCAACGCCTGCTGCCCGACAAGCTGGCCTGCAACGCCTGCTGACCGACAAGCTGGCCGAACGGCGGCTGGCGGGCCTGGACATCCTGCAAAAGCTACAACGCGAGCCACGCTATGCTTCCCTTTATGCTGAAGCCATGCCGCTGGTACGACAGATTGCCCGTCCCTCCGACAAGGAAAAGGTCATGATAGACGCCCTTACGGGTAACGGCGGCACGGAACAGCAGTACACCCGAGCCAACGGATTCGGCCTGTACGACCCGGCTCTCACCTTCGAGCTTCCGACCATTCCACCCGACCAGGAATTAAACCTAGCGAAAATATTCTCCTTCATCACTTCGGGTGAAGCCATGAAGGTATTCGGAAAGTTGAACGACTACATCGGCCAACACAAGGACGACGAGTTCACGAACGAGTATGGGCAAATTCAATTAGTAGGAAACACCGTCCACAAGGACTGGCGCAGTACACATCCCCTTGAACGGGTAGCCCTGCCCGAACTGTGGACAGCCTTCTACGAGCAGGAAATAGGAAGTTACGAACATCTGTTGCTGATGCGCTTCATGCTGGAAAACAGGGATATCCCCGAAGAAGAAGAGGAGGAGGAGAAGAAGAAGGAAGAAGACACCAACAGCTTCCTTTCCCTCTTCAACAAATTGCTGGGCCGGCGCACTGCCGCCAAAGACGAAAGCCCCCATAACTTCCATTCCCTCTTCAACCGCATGTACGAGGACATCCCTTACCGCGGCCTGCAACACGCCGTCAAGGAAATGACCTACTACCACCAGATAGACACCATCATCGAGGCATTGGAAAGCGAGTACAGGGACGACACCCTCTACCAGCGCATCTCGACAGCCCTGCTGGAACGCCTGCTGCCCCACCTCACCCCGGACAACATCATCCACAGCCAGCAGCGTACCGTCTGGCAGTACAACGAACAGCGCTATGACTACGAAACCGTCTGCCGGCCCATCCACGATGACAACTGCATGAGGTTCTGGCTGTTGACACCCCGCCAGCCTATTGACGACGCTCTCTTCACCCGATACTTCCTCATACGTTACCGTCTCTACCAACTGACCAACTACATGGAGCACACGCCGCCTTTGGCAAACGCCGAGCCCTGCATACGCAGCATGGACTTTGCCCGTGCCTGGATGCTGGGACTGATACCCGAAGGCGAAGTGTACCGCGAAATGATGGGACGCCTCACCTCGCCCGCCCGCATCGAAGGCATCACGATGGTGATGTACAACGGCTACCGCAATCCGCGCGAACGCGACGAGTTCACCGACCTCGAAAGCCTCGACCTGTCAGCTTTCAGGCCGGTGGCGCAACGCATTGTTGACCGCATTCTGGACATCGAGCTGCACCGTGGCGACAGCGCCACCGAAGTGACGAAGCTGGCCAACCATCTGCGCCGCATCTATGGCAGCAAACGGCTGATACAGATTCTGCAAGCCTTCGGCAAAGATACTTTTGTGCGCGAGAGCTATGGCTATAACCGTGAAGAAAACGGCAAGCGCGATACGCTCAGCTATTTGTTGAAGAATTGCCATCCCCTGCCCGAAGACACCCCCGACCTGATAAAGAAGCTGGCACAGGAAACCGGCATCAAGGACGAACGGCTGGTAGCGGCC
>NZ_FR883134.1:3155-4548 GCF_000435115.1 Bacteroides sp. CAG:633
AAAGCTGGGACGACCGCGAGAAGGCCATCATAGCCCGCTACACGCCCATCGACACGGAAGAATTGCGCGAGGGTGCCTTCGATATCGACTGGTTCAAGGAAGCCTACCACACCATCGGACAGGAACGCTTCGAGGTGGTGTACGATGCCGCCAAATACATCTCGTCCAGCAACAGCCACACCCGCGCCCGCAAGTTTGCCGACGCCGTAAGCGGCAAGTTCAAGGCTGCCGACATCAGACAGGAAATCATGGCCAAACGTAACAAGGACCTGCTGATGGCCTATGGCCTCATCCCGCTGCAAGAGGAATGTGGCAACCGGGACCTGCTGGAACGTTACCAATACCTGCAACAGTTCCTGAAAGAAAGCAAGGATTTCGGCACGCAACGCCAGGCCAGCGAAAAACTGGCAACCAGCATTGCCCTCCAAAACTTGGCACGCAACTCGGGCTACGGCGACGTCACTCGCCTGACGTGGAGCATGGAGACGGAACTCATCAAGGAACTGGTGCCCTACCTCACTCCGCACGAAGTGGAAGGCGTGGAAGTATGGGTAGAGGTGGACAGCGAGGGCAAAGCCGAAATCAGCCAGCGCAAGGACGGCAAAGCCCTGAACAGTCTGCCCGCTAAGCTGAAGAAGAATCCTTACATCAAAGAACTGAAAGAAGTACACAAGAAGCTGAAAGACCAGAACACCCGCTCGCGCCTCATGCTGGAACAGGCCATGGAAGACCGTACCACCTTCCGGGAGCAGGAACTCCGACGGCTGACGCAAAACCCCGTTATCTGGCCGCTGCTCAAGAACCTGGTGTTTACGGACAACGACAACACCCGCATGGGCTTCTACACCGAAGAGGGACTGGCCGACGCCGAAGGCATTATCCTTCCGCTTGCCGGCACAGACATGCTGCGCATTGCCCATCCCGTAGACCTCTATCAAAGCGGCCGGTGGCACGCCTACCAGAAAGCCCTGTTCGACAGAGCCGTCCGGCAGCCCTTCAAGCAGGTGTTCCGCGAACTGTACGTGCCCACCGAAGAAGAGCGCGAGGCCACACAATCCCTGCGCTATGCCGGCAACCAGATACAGCCACAGAAGACCGTGGCCGTACTGAAGAAACGCCGCTGGGTGGCCGACTATGAAGACGGGCTGCAGAAGGTCTACTACAAGGAGAACATCATCGCCACCATCTACGCCATGGCCGACTGGTTCTCGCCCGCCGACATCGAAGCGCCCATGCTGGAGTATGTCTGCTTCTACGACCGCAAGGAATACCGTCCACTCAAGATCGGCGAGGTGCCGCCCGTCATCTTCTCGGAGGTGATGCGCGACGTAGACCTGGCCGTCAGCGTGGCCCATGCCGGAGGCGTAGACCCCGAGACCAGCCACTCCACCAT
>NZ_FR883134.1:4555-8616 GCF_000435115.1 Bacteroides sp. CAG:633
CCAGCCACTCCACCATCGAGATGCGTGCCGCCCTGCTGGAATTCACCCTGCCGCTGTTCCGCCTGAAGAACGTGGAGGTGAAGGGGCACTTCGCACACGTCGCAGGCAAGCTGGGACACTACAACATCCACCTGGGCAGCGGCGTCATCCATCAGGAAGGCGGAGCCCAGATAGCCGTCCTGCCCGTCCACTCGCAGAGCCGGGGCCGCCTCTTCCTGCCCTTTGTGGACGAAGATCCCAAGACAGCCGAGGTACTGACAAAGGTACTCTTCTTCGCGCAGGACACCAAGATAAAAGACCCCGCCATCCTGCGGCAAATCCAATAAACAAGTTTCCCACCCTGCTCAGATGTTCTGAAAAGGGTGGGAAACATCAGCCTCATCTCTGTCTGTTCCGCTGCGGACGTTCCTTCTTCATTTGCTCATAAGCTTTCTTCTGCTCATCGGTAAGAAGAGAAGTCACTTTCTTCTCCACTTCCTGCATAGCAGTCCGGCGCTCTTCGCGCGAAAGTTCCTTTTTAAAGAAGTCGGTGTAAAGGGCAGTGATTTGTTTCTCTTGCTCGTCGGTCAAATCCAACTTCTCGTCGAGGTTTTTCACTATTTGTTCAGGAGTACGTTTACGGTCATTACCGCCTTTGCTCTGAGCATCGGCACTCTGCACGCTCAGCATGGCCACAAGGGCCAAGAAAAGAATTTTCTTCATCTTTCTGTCATTTTTAAAAGGTTATCGAATAGTATATACAAAGCTCACCATCGCATACGGCTGCAGCACATTGCTGTTCACATAGTCGTAATAGTTACTGCCTGTGCGGTGAGTGAAGGCTTGATTCTGTTTCAGTACGTCGAAAGCTTCAATCCTGATTTCGGCTGCATTGTTCTTCAGGAACTTCTTGCCTAACGACAGGTTCCACAGGAAATAGTCCTCCGTACCTGTGTCAAGGCCAGTGTATCCAATGTAGTTAAACGTGCTGCGGAAAGTCAGTCCCCAGAAGAAGGTCCAGCCCAGCTTGGCGGCTGCTGTATGGGTCACGTAGTCGCTGCCCGTGGCTGTATCCAACGAACTGAACATCTTGTTGATGCCAGCCGAATAGGAAGCTGTAAAATCGAGATTCTTGCTGATGTTACTACCAATGATAATCTTAGGTATGAGGCTCAGTTCACGTGTCCGGCTCTCTACTCCGTCAAAAATAGTAGGAACGTTGGCATAGTTGGCCGAAAGACTGAGATTGACATTACTACGAATGAAATCTATAGGGAAACCATAAGTCAGCATAGACTGCAAGCTGTAGTAACCATCCAAGTTTACAGGACGGGTAAACTGCGAACCCTTATTAAGGGTCACCGTCGGCGAGAGGGCAATATCCTCTTTGGCCACAAAAGTACTGTCGGCCACGTAATCTTTCTGGATAGTAGCCCCTACCATGGCAATAAACGTATGTCCCGATTTGGTAGTACGGATGTAGCGCAGATTGGCCGTATGCGATATTTGCTGGTCGAGGTCAGGGTTACCGGCAGAAAGGAAAAGCGGATTGGAATTGTCTATCACATTCTGCAGGCTGGTGACCGAAGGAGCCGACGACTTGCTGCGATAACGCAATTGCAGTGAATTGGTACGGTCCAGTGAATAACGCAAAGTGAACGACGGCAACACAGAAAAATAGTTGTGTGACAGCTCGTCGGGTTGTGGATAGACCAAATCGCCTGTCAGATCGGCCCATTGGGCATCGACACCCAGCATGGCATTGAACTGTCCCACGCGATAACGCAACCCTACACTTCCGGCTTGTGTCAGGTAGCCCGACTGATATTCGTTGGACAGACTCTCGTCCAACTGGTCATAGAGGTCGGTCACAGCCGAGCGTTCATAAGTCTTACGGTCGTTCTCCGAATCAGTATAACTCAACTTATATCCCAACTGAAGTTGCAGGTTATCGGTCAGCTTTTCCGTATAGCTAAGATTGGAGCGAAGACTGTACTGACGATTCAACGTCTGTTTCAGCTGACTATAATTATCTGTTGTCGACAATCCGTTTACACCATAAAGCGTATTGAGGTAATCGGTATAGGTATCACCATCGGTATTGCTCATCTTACCGCTAAGCATCAGCGAAAGGGTACGCCCTTCTTTCAGAAAACGGTGACGAAGATTGAGGTCAACGCCTATGTTGTAAGCATCTGTACTACCGTTTGCAGTTGTTTCGGTTTCGCTTTCGGCCGTACCGTCCAGCAAGTTTTTGCCTTGGAGCAGGCTGTAGCTGTCGTTATTCTGAAAGCTCAGCGAAGGACGAATCTGCAAGGAAGTACGGTCACTGATCTGATAATCCAGCTTCAGATTGAATCGATGGTTCCAGTTCTTCATCTGGCTTTGTTGGTATTCACTGTAAGTCATACCCGGCAATACGGACTCGAAATATTCGCGGTCGGTCAGCTGCTGCGTCAGATTGTCCGACTGGTTAAAGAAATAACTGCCGGTGATCTTCCATTTATCACTCCACTGGTCTACATAGTTCAAGCCGAGACCGTTGGCCGAAGTTACGCCTCCTAAAGAGCCTACCATGAAGTTCGATGTAGAAGCACCTCCCGCACCACTGCCCGAGCGGCCTCCATCGCCACGTCCGCCACGGCCTCCGCCACCTCCGCCACGGCCTCCGCGACCACTGGCTCCCGACGACATTACACCAGCCAAGTCCTCCTGCGAAAAGTTCTGTTGGTTGACATTATTAGTCATACCCAACACTGAAATACGACGGTCGTCATCGAAGAAGTTGATGTTACCGTTTACCTTGTAGCGATCGTCCGTACCATAACCGCCCGACACTTCACCAAAGGTGCCCTGACGGAAACCTCCTTTGGTAATGATATTGATAGTCTTCACCTCCTCGCCGTCGTCGAAGCCGGTAAACTCTGCCTGTTCGCTCTTCTTGTCGAACACCTCAATACTGGCAATAACGTCCGAAGGCAGGTTCTTGATAGCCAGATTTACATCACCATCAAAGAATTCCTTACCATCTACCAACACTTTCTGAACCTGTTCGCCCTGTGCCTGTACTGTACCGCCTTCGACTACAATACCCGGCATTTTGGCCAGCAAATCTTCGGCCGAACTTCCCTCCATCACCTGAAAAGCTTCGGCATTATACGTCAAACTGTCTCCACGTTGTTCGGCCCGTGTAGCACGTCCCTGAACAGACACTTCGCCCAGTAACTGCGCATCCTCTTCGAGAACGATACGCAACGTATACGACTGTTGCTTATCCGTTATCCGTACTTTTTTCTCCATTGGCTTATAGCCTACATAACTTACGCTAACTACATACTCGCCCACCGCCATGGCACGAAAAGAGAAAACTCCCTCACCGTCGGTCGAAGTATAAGTCTTGGCCGATGTGTCCGAAACAGGTGCAATACTCACAGTAGCAGCAGGTAAAGGTTCACCAGCAGTACGGTCGGTCACAGTACCGCTTACCGTTGCTTCTCCCTGTGCCCTCAATGCAGCATTAAAAGCCATCAAAATCAAAAGTAAAAACAATCTCTTCATACCTTGTAAAGTCCGTTTATGTTTCAATTATCTGATGCAAAACTATGCAAAGCCTGGCTATCGTAAAATACCCCTACCCGTATGCAGTGGTGAACGACACGTATGAGATGGCGAACAACACAAAAAGACTTCCGTACAACAGGCGTCGGAAGAACAGTACAAGGCCTTTGTACTGACAGTTTAAAGGCAGTAAACTGACAGTTTAAAGCCAATAAACTATGAGTTTAAAGGCTATAAACTGGGAGTTTATTACCGATAAACAGAAAATAAACTGGGATTTATCCTTTATTATTGTATCTTTGTTGGAAATAAAAAACAGAGAAAGAAACCTCAACCGCCATGAACAACAAATACTTACCATTGGGCATTGACTTGTTCTTCTGCCTCATTCTGTTACCAGCCATGATCACGCTACTCCCCGTAGAGCGCTGGTTGGAGAACAACTCGACCTTCGTTGTCCTGCTCGTAGGATGGCTCTATACCGTCTACTTCCTGACGCGCAAGGCCTGTGTGCCGATGCTCTT
>NZ_FR883134.1:8641-18383 GCF_000435115.1 Bacteroides sp. CAG:633
TCTTCCGCTCGCGACGCCAACTGATCATTGCCTTGTGTCTTTTAGTCGGTACGGTATTGGTAACATGGCTCGTCACACAATATCAGATGGAATTTCCTTTCCGCGGCGACCATCCGCGTTCCGAGCGCATCAGACGTGTTACCAACCTCTCGAAAATCAGGCTACACCAGCAGGGAACATGGTTCCTCTATCTCGTAACTATCTGCTTCAGCATCGCCGTAGGGTTGCTCACGGAGCTTTACCGACAGATGAGCGAACGGCAAAGTGTAGAGTTCGAAAAGAAGAAAGCCGAACTGGCCCTCTACAAGGCACAGATCAATCCTCACTTTCTATTCAACACACTGAACACCCTCTATGGCCTCATGCTGGCACAATCGGAAAAAGCAGAGGCAGCTTTCGTACAGTTCATTCACCTGGTGAAATACATGTATACCCGTGCCACCCAAGACAAGGTCAGCATAGCAGAAGAAGCCCAATACATCGAACAGTACATCGAACTACAGAAAAACCGGTTGGACGAAAGTCGTACACAAGTAGATTATACCTACGAAAACGACCATGCCTGCCCCAATGCACAGATAGCCCCTATGCTATTAATCACTTTCGTAGAAAACGCCTTGAAATACGGAACCTCGGCACATGAGAAAAGTCTGATTCGCATCCGCCTACAGGTAAAAGACAATACCCTCTGCTTCATAGCCGAAAACCCGATTGTAAATCCACGCCCAGCCGACAAAGCACCCGGTATCGGCATTGCCAACTGCCGCAAGCGCCTGGAACTGCTCTACCCCTCGGCTCACAAACTGAACATCCAAGAACAGGATGGATGGTATAAAGTAGAACTGGAAATAAAATTGTCTGCATAAAAACTTTAAAAAGAAACAGCCATGAAGTGTATAGCCATCGACGACGAACCGGTAGCCCTCGGCATCATCCGGCAATTCTGCCAACGAAGCGGCGACATCGAACTTATCACCTTCACCGACCCTGTTGAAGGGCTGCAAAAGGTGAAAGACATGCATCCTGATCTTGTTTTTCTCGACATCGAGATGGGTGGTTTCAATGGCATTGACGTAGCGCGCCAGCTGCCCGCAGGCACCTTCCTGATATTTACAACGGCCTATGCCGAATTTGCAGTTGACGGTTTCGACCTCGATGCTGTTGACTTTCTGCACAAACCTTTTTCGTACAACCGTTTCGAACGGGCTGTGGAAAAAGTAAAACGTCTGCAAGAATTGCAACGTCTCCAAGCCAAACCTGTATTTGCCGATGAAGAAATCACGCTGAAAGTAGAATATAAAAATGTCAAAATACGGCTGGCGGACATTGAATACATCGAAGCCATGGACAACTACATACGGGTAATACTCACTTCAGACAAGCCGGTTCTGTCGCAAACCAGCATGAAAACAGTCATGGAGTTATTACCCGCCGAACGCTTCATGCGGATTCACAAATCATACATTGTTCCCTTACATAAAATAGCCAGTTACAACCGTCGCCAACTCACGCTGCATCACCGAAATGTCGAGCTGCCCATCGGACGAGTTTATGCTGACGAATTCATCGAGCGAATGAAACAGATCCGTTCATAAGTGCCTCATCCGCCCAAGGCTTCCATTACTTGCGAAGCATATTGTGCCCCCACAGGCAAATCGGCTGCCTGCCCTTTTACTACCACCCGCGACCGGGTAAAAGAAAGCACAGCCGACACAGCAACTACATACGAACGGTGAATACGCAAAAAGGCCTTGTCAGGCAACATCTCTACAATCGATTTCAGATTCGCACGTGTCAGTACATGTCCGCCCGAAGTACGGACAATCTTTACATAGTTGCCCAACGCTTCAATATAAAGAATATCAGTAAGCGGAATACTCACATTATTATATTCCTGTTTTACGACCAGACATTCGGGGGCAGCCGGACGACATGCATTGATGCGGCGCAAAGCCTTCTCTACCGCAGTCTCGAAACGTTCGTAGGAAAATGGTTTGTGCAGAAAGTCTACTGCATCAAGATTGAACCCGTCCAGTGCGTATTGCGCATACGCAGTAGTAAAGATAAAACAGCATTCATGTGGCAAGACATCTGCAATCTGCAAGCCATTGATACTGTTCATCTGAATGTCCAGGAAAACAAGATCGGGCTTACGACGACGTATTTCCTCCAAACCGACACGCGGTTCGCTAAACGTGGTCAATTCCAGTCCACCCCTGCGCCGGCAAAACTGCTCAATGACCAGCAAGGCCATCGGCTCGTCATCAATTGCGATACAAGTAATGGTTCTCATTGCAAACGAATGTTTAAAAAGGTTCTATACTTACCATCCTCCTCGCCTGTCTGCAAGTCATAACGACCTGGATAAAGTAGTTCCAACCGCTTCCGGCAATTAGCAATCCCAATGCCGGCACCACCGTCCTCACGACGGCGCATGACGGTATTTTCCGTTTCAAGCGACAAGTATTCCTCTGTCACACAAATACGGATTCTGACCCTACAGTCGCTATCCGACGAAGTGCCATACTTAAAAGCATTCTCAACAAAAGTAATCAGAATCATAGGAGGGATCAGAATCTGACCGTTAGCGATTTCTATGGTTAAATCGACTTGCGTATGACGATTAAGCCTCAGCTTCTGCAAATCGACATACTGCCGGATATAATCCAGTTCACGTTCGGCAGGAATCAGTTCAGAAGCACTATCCGAATACATATAGCGCAAAATACCCGAGAACTTAACAAAAGCCGACTCCGTTTTGTCCGATCCTGAAAGCACCAGCGCATAAAGCGTATTCAGCGTATTGAAAAGGAAATGAGGATTGATTTGCGCTTTATAAAGCGACAGTTCCGCCTTGTTCTTTTCCGCCTCTATCTCCTGACGCGAAAGAATCTGGCGAAACAATTCAAAAGTCAGTTCGATAGCCAGCGAAAAACCTGTCACCACAAGGAAAAAGAACCAGATAGTCTGTGTACGCATATGCATCCGTGCCGCCATCTGCTGTGTATCACTGGTGATACGCTCAGCCGGCATAGGAAAATAAGTCAATAGTTCTGTCACGCCCACCAATACTACCATCAGCAACACAATACGTACATACTTTTTCTCCATGAAAAGCTTGGGTAAACAAGCACGGCGATACACAAAATAAACAGCATAGACATAGGCTATAAGCGTAGCCAGAAAAGCCGTATTGGTTACAATCCAACGGTCCACAGGCAACAGCATGACAACCAGTGGTATAATAACCAGGCAAAACAGCAAGTCAATATAAAGTGCTATACGATTTTTCTTCATGGACAAAACTTTTCTGTCTGCAAAGATACTATATTTTACTCACGAATAAACAAGGCTCTCCGGCCGTTCGTCACCACATCTGCCCGGTTCGTCACCACACTTTCCCAATTGTGTTCTATTCTGCTTAAGTTTGCATACAACGACAAGCCTTAAGGCTCAGCGTATTCCTTTCTATAACCGGATATTATTAACAAACTCCTACAAATATGAACATGAAGACAAGCATTTATTTCATGCTGTGCTGCCTGCCGCTACTCACTGCTTGCGGCGAGAAAAAGCAGGAAATGCCCGGCGAAAAGTACAAAACCCTGACGGTAACTACCACTAACCAGACTTTGCAATCAACCTATCCTGCCACCTTACGGGGACGGCAGGCCGTAGAAGTTCGTCCGCAAATAAGCGGTACTATTACTAAAATCTGTATCAACGAAGGTGATATAGTACGTCGTGGGCAAGTATTATTCATTATCGACCAAGTTCCCTACAAAGCAGCTTTAGAAACCGCATTGGCCAATGTAAAAAGTGCCGAAGCCCAACTTCAGACAGCCCGGCTGACAGCCGACAGCAAAGAACAGCTATTTAAAGAAAAAGTTGTATCCGACTTCGATCGCCAGACTGCCCGCAACCAGCTGCTCGAAGCAGAAGCTGCCCTGGCACAAGCTAAAGCCGAAGAGACCAACGCTCGCAACAACCTTTCATATACCGAGGTGAAAAGTCCCGTTGACGGCGTAGCCAGCATGATTCCTTACCGTGTAGGCGCATTGGTGAACAGCAACATCACCGAACCGCTTGTCACCGTATCGGACGATGCTGAAATTTACGCCTATTTCTCCATGGCCGAAAACCAAATGCTCGACCTCATCCAACAATACGGCTCATTGGAAGAAGCCTGTCAGAAAATGCCTGCTGTCAGCCTGACCATGAGCAACGAAAAAACTTATCAAGAAGCCGGGCGCATTGATGCAATCAGCGGAACAATAGACGAAAGTACAGGAGGAGTAACCTTAAGAGCTATATTCAAAAACGACTCTCACCTGCTACGCAACGGTGGAAGTGGGGTTATATCCGTTCCAACTGAATATAAAGACTGTATCAGCATTCCCCAAAGCGCTACTTACGAACTTCAAAACCGTGTATTCACCTGGAAAGTCGTAGACGGAAAGACACAATCGGCCCCTATCACCGTATACAAATACAATGACGGACAAACTTACATTGTGCTTTCCGGACTGGCAGCAGGCGATGTGATTATTGCCGAGGGTGCCGGACTGATGCGTGAAGGAACTGCCGTCAACACCAATAATACTCCTCAAACCTCCGAACCAGCCAAATAACCGAGCCCTATGAAGATAAGAACTTTTATCGATCGCCCTATTCTGGCCGGCGTCATCTCCGTGCTTATCCTGATACTGGGATTCATAGGCCTGTCACAACTTCCCATTGAGCAGTTTCCTGAAATCGCACCGCCTACGGTCAGTGTATCGGCCACCTATACCGGTGCAAATGCCGAAACTGTGCAGAAAAGTGTTGTTGTCCCTCTGGAAGAAGCGCTCAACGGTGTAGAAAATATGATGTACATGACCTCTACAGCCTCTAACAACGGATCTGCCAGAATTACCGTCTACTTCCGCCAGGGAACCGATCCTGACATGGCTACCGTCAACGTACAAAACCGAATTGCCACAGCCGAAGGCCTCTTGCCAGCCGAAGTGACTAAAAGTGGTATCACCGTACGCAAGCGCCAAACCAGTAACATCAAGCAGCTGGCAGTATACAGCCCCGACGATTCATTCGACGAAGCATTTCTGACCAACTACATGAAAATCAACATCGAGCCACGTCTCTCGCGTATTGCCGGTGTAGGTGAAGTAAACGTGTTCGGTTACGAATACTCTATGCGTATCTGGCTCGATCCGGGCAAAATGCAGAAATACTCATTGGTTCCTTCTGATATAGCCACCGTACTTGACGAGCAGAACGTCGAAGCTGCCACCGGTACGCTGGGAGCCGAATCGGCAAACACATTCCAATATGTCCTGAAATACCGAGGCCGTTACGAGAACGAAGTGGATTATGAAAACATGGTCATCAAGTCGTTACCCAATGGCGAGGTGCTTCGTCTGAAAGACGTAGCCACTATCGAACTGGGTACCCGAGCCTACGACTATATCGGCGAAGTAAACGGCCATCCGGGCTGTAACATCATGATCGCACAGACATCGGGTTCCAACGCAAACGAAATCATCGAAGAGATAGACCGCACCGTGGAAGAAATCTCCAAGACACTGCCCAAGGGTATCAAGATTGTCGACCTGATGAGTACCAAAGACTTCCTCGATGCTTCTATCAAAAGCGTTATTAAAACACTGATTGAAGCGATCATACTTGTAGTGCTTGTAGTATACATATTTCTTCAAAGCCTACGCTCTACGTTTATTCCGACTATCTCCATCATTGTATCACTGGTAGGAACTTTTGCCTTTCTGAACATTGCCGGATTCAGTCTGAACATGCTGACCCTGTTCGCCCTTGTACTTGTTATCGGTACCGTGGTGGATGATGCCATTGTGGTGGTCGAAGCGGTGCAGGCCAAGTTCGACGAAGGATATAAATCGTCCTACCTTGCTACAATCGATGCCATGGACGGCATCACCTCCGCACTGGTTACAACCACCTTTGTATTTATGGCTGTATTTATTCCGGTAAGCTTCATTGGAGGAACTACGGGTACCTTCTATACCCAGTTTGGTCTTACCATGGCAGCGGCAGTAGCCATTTCCCTGCTCAACGCCTTGACGTTAAGTCCTGCCCTTTGTGCGCTTATTATGACACCCCACCAAACGGCCGAAGATGGCGGAAAACTTAGTTTCTCGTCCAGGTTCCACATAGCCTTCGATGCAACTTTCCATCGCCTGGTAACCAAATATAAAGTCGGCGTACTGTTCATGCTCAAGCGGAAATGGTTGGCAGGTATCCTGCTTGTAATTGCTTGCGGCGGATTTGTTCTGCTGATGATGACTACCAAAACAGGTCTTGTTCCCAACGAAGATATGGGTACAGTCTTTATCGACGTACGTACTTCACCCGGAAACAGCGTACAGGAAACCCGTAAAGTAATGGTACAGGTAGACAGCTGTCTGCGTACTATACCTCAAATCGATGTTCAGTCCAATACCACCGGTAACTCCATGCTGAGCGGACAGGGTGCCTGCAACGGTATGTTCACCATCCGTCTGAAAGACTGGAGCGAACGTCCCGACAAAGAAGACGCCATCGATGCCGTGATGGAAGAAATAAGCCGCCGCACTGCCTTCATATCCAGTGCCGACATCATGCCGTTCACCCGTCCGATGATTCCCGGATACGGTGTGAACAGCGGTTTCGAGGTCTATGTACAGGACCAGAAAGGAGGTACCACCGAAGACCTGTTGAAGTATACCCGCCAGTTCCTTGAAGAACTGAACAAACGCCCTGAAATAGGTCGCGCTACTACATCCTTCGATACCAAGTTCCCGCAATACCTTGTCGAGGTAGACGCTGCGCGCTGCAAGCGAAACGGAGTATCTCCCTCAGATGTCCTGAGCACACTTTCAGGTTACATCGGCGGTAACTATGCCTCTAACATGAACCGTTTCTCCAAACTTTACCGTGTTATGGTACAGGCACCGCCTCAGTTCCGTCTCGACACCGAGTCGCTCAATAGCATCTTTGTGCGTAACGACAGCGGCGAGATGAGCCCCATCAGCCAATACCTGAAACTGACAAGAGTCTATGGCTCCGAAGTGCTGACACGCTTTAACCTGTTTTCCGCCATTCAGGTGAACGGTGCAGCCGCTTCCGGCTATAGCTCCGGTCAGGCTATCAAGGCTGTACAGGAAGTAGCCGCACAGACACTGCCCACCGGCTACGGTTTCGAATTCGGTGGTATGTCACGCGAAGAGTCAAGCACCGGAAACACAACCACGCTTGTGTTTGTCATCTGTGTTGTCTTCATTTACCTCATCCTGTGTGCCTTGTACGAAAGTCTGTTCGTTCCGATGGCAGTTATTCTTTCCGTACCCTTCGGACTGGCCGGCAGTTTCCTTTTCGCCAAGATGTTCGGACTGGAGAATAACATCTACCTGCAAACGGGTCTTATCATGCTGATCGGTCTGCTCTCCAAGACAGCCATTCTGCTTACCGAATATGCTTCCGAACGCCGTCAGCACGGCATGACTATCATGCAGGCTGCTATCTCAGCTGCCCAGGTTCGTCTGCGCCCCATCCTGATGACTTCGCTCACCATGATATTCGGTATGCTCCCGCTGATGTTTGCATCGGGTGTAGGTGCTAACGGTAACATCTCCATCGGAGTAGGTACCGTAGGCGGTATGCTCATCGGTACCATCGCACTGCTTTTCATTGTGCCACCACTGTTCATGGTATTCCAATACTTGCAAGAAAAGCTGATGCCCGAACGCCAGTTACCGAAAATTGAAAAGAAATAAACCTCAAGGATTATGAACATGATAAAAAAGACTATTACCATCACTATATTCTGTGCCACGTTGACCGGCTGCCACATCTACCGGGCATACGAACGCCCCGAGTCGGTCAACGTGTCCGACAGCCTTTACCGACAGCCTGTTGCTGGTGAAGATACTGCCTCGCTGGCATCACTCTCGTGGAAAGAACTGTTCACCGACCCGCAGTTGCAGCAACTCATCGAAACGGGTCTCAACAACAATACCGATCTCAGCATCGCGCGCCTCAAGGTAAAAGAAGCCGAAGCACTGCTTATGACGTCACGCCTGTCTTACCTGCCTTCCGTATCGCTTACACCGCAAGGCACACTGACCAGCGCCGACGGAAACAAAGCATCCAAGACTTATAACCTGGCAGCTTCCGCCGATTGGGAAATAGACCTTTTCGGCAAACTGCTCAACAGCAAGCGTGGTGCACAAGCCGCTCTCGAACAAAGCGAAGCCTACCGCCAGGCCGTACAGACCCAATTGGTAGCCACCATTGCCAACAGTTACTATACACTGCTGATGCTCGACGAACAGTTGGATATCAGTCGTCGCACAGCCCAGACATGGGACGAAAGTGTACGTACCATGAAAGCCCTGAAGCGTGCCGGACAAGCCACCGAAATGGCCGTAGCCCAGACCGAAGCCGGCAAACTGGCAGTCGATGCTTCCGTCCTTTCGGTCGAACGACAAATCAATGAAATGGAGAACTCGCTCTCTACCCTGTTAGGCCTTTCGCCACAAGCCATCGAACGGTCTACACTCAAGGAGCAACAATTTCCCGACACATTATCTACCGGTGTTCCCCTGCAACTGTTAAGCCGTCGTCCCGATGTACGGCAATGCGAAGCCCAACTGGCTGTTGCCTATTACGCAACCAACTCAGCACGTTCGGCCTTCTATCCTTCCATTACGCTAAGCGGTTCGGCCGGATGGACCAATGCTACAGGTGCAACTGTCACCAATCCCGGCCAATGGCTATTAACAGCTGTCGGTTCGTTGGTGCAACCCCTCTTCAATCGAGGCAAGAATATTGCCAACCTGAAGATAGCCAAGGCACAGCAGGAAGAAGCCTTGCTGACCTTCCGTCAAAGCCTGCTTGATGCCGGAGCCGAGGTGAACGATGCGCTGGTACAATGGCAAACAGCCCGTCAACGCATCTGGCTCGACGAACAGCAAGTTGCCGCACTCCGCTCAGCTTTACGCAGTTCGGAACTGCTGATGCAACACAGTTCACAAAACTATTTGGAGGTGTTGACAGCCCGACAGTCATTGCTTCAGGCAGAACTCGATACAACCACCGACCGCTTCGACGAAATCCAAGGAGTCATCAACTTGTATCATGCCTTGGGAGGCGGTTATTAAACAAAACTCTCTCTATTCTTCAAATTTAACCTAAACCTTCGATCCCTGCCAATCAGCCTTTGCAGGGATCTTTTATTTCTGTTCCTATCTAAACAACCTTATTCGTTGCTATATGAAAAAGGTGAAGTTCAGAAAGAGACATTTATTTTCTACCCTGCCTGTCTATATATCCCTCCAAAATATTATCTTTGCTTTTGTCACACTAAAACTCAAAAGTAAAGTATCATGAATATTCTGCACAACCCCGAACAACATCGTTTCACCCTGACTCAAAACGGTGAAACAGCCCATGTAGCTTATCTCATCGAAAACGGCGCACTCGACATACGCCACACCATTGTTCCCGCTCTCCTCGAAGGACAAGGCATCGCCTCGGCCCTTGTCAAGGCTGCCTACGACTATGCCCTGCAGCAAGGTTATGCCTGCGTAGCCACCTGCGCTTATGCTGTCCGCTGGTTGCAGCGCCATCCGGAGTACAACGGCACTCCCAGCAAGGAATACTGCGAAGGAAATGCATGTGCCCTATAGGCCCCTTTCTCTGTATAAACAATAAAGCGGAAAGAAGCGCGTCG
>NZ_FR883134.1:18402-23106 GCF_000435115.1 Bacteroides sp. CAG:633
AGCGCGTCGTGTAGTATCCACAAACGTGCTTCTTCCCGCTTCGTACTTTTCCTGTCCGGATCTTCAAAACAGGTCACCATACATCCTCAGCCGTCCGCGCAAAGCAGCAATCTCCTTTTGCATGCTTTCCATACGTTCCAGTAAGTGATGGATGGCATCAATTCCTTCCATATTGATGGAAAGATCATAATACATACGGCTGTAACGCTCTACATCCGGCAGTTGCGAGAAAGCCAGGCACGGCTTTCCTTCATCCAGCAAAATGTCTATCAGCCCATTCTCTTGTAACAGGTCGATAAAGGCAGGTTCTATGTGGCATTTGTCGCAATAATCGCTGACAATAATCAAATCGTTCTGCATAGTGATACTTTTTTTAGTTCATACTCTGAATTTTACGGAACATTTCTTTTTGCTGTTCAGTCAGGTTGGTTGGCAACACAACATGATAGGTCACAATCAGGTCGCCAGCCTCTCCGTCTTTCTTGTAGACAGGGAAACCTTTACCTTTCAGGCGCACCTTGGTACCATTTTGCGTACCCGGTTTCACTTTCAGCTTCACTTGTCCGTCCAAAGTACTTACCAACTGCTCACCACCCAGCAAAGCCGTATACAGATCGGTATTGACATCCACATAAAGGTCATCGCCCAGCCGCTTGAACACCGGATCATCAGGGATCACAAACGTGATATACAAGTCACCGGCAGGACCACCGTTCATACCCGGAGCTCCGTATCCTTTCAACTTGATGACCTGTCCGCTGGCTACACCGGCAGGTATGGTGATACGCACTTGCTTATCGCCCACGGTCAGCACCTGCTTGTGTGTCTGTGCAGCCTCACGCAACGACAACTCCAGTTCGGCCTGATAATCCTGTCCGCGGAAACCGCCCTGGCTTCTGCTACCGTGTCCCCGGTGTCCGAAGAGTTCTTCAAAGAAATCCGAGAAACCACCGGCATTGCTTCCGGTAAACTCCTGCCCGTCGGACGAATACCAATACGTACCGTTACCGTCCGTACCGAATCCTCCCGAACCGAAGCCGCCAAACCCGGCGCCACCAGCCTGCTGGCGGGCACGCTTCTGCGCTTCGAACTCGTCGGCATGTTTCCAGTGTTCACCATACTCATCGTACTTCTTTCGCTTTTCAGGATCACTCAGCACTTCGTTTGCCTCGTTGATGGCCTGAAACTTTTCCTTTGCTGTAGGGTCATTCGGGTTCAGGTCAGGATGAAATTTACGTGCCAGCTTACGGTACGCTTTCTTGATATCATCCTGCGATGCCGTCTTGTCCACCCCCAGTACTTGATAATAATCAATATATGCCATATTCTGTCTAATTTTATATTTCAAACTATACCATTCCTCCGCCTGACTCTTACGGACAGGCCAACAATCTCATGCGGATGCTTCAGACTAAGGGATGCTTTCTTCAGGTATGGATTACGCGAAACTTCACGGATGATAATATTCTTTCCTATGTTTTTCCGGGTCATCCGTACCTGAAAGTACCAATATACAGCTACCCTTAATTTTGACACCCTTCTCAATAACAGCTCTTTGCAGTTGCAAGCAGTTCGCGGATGTCCTCTTCCGTAGTATCGAACGAGGTCACCAGCCTGATTTCATCAGCCGCCTCATCCCAGAAGTAGAAGAAATACGACTGCAACAGTTTATCGATCACCCGACGGGGCATGGTCAGGAACAACTGATTGCTTTCCACTTCCTGTGTGAACCGTACTTCGGGCAGCTCTTTCAATCCGTCGCGCAACAGCAATGCCATTTGATTGGCATGACGGGCATTCTTCAGCCACAAGTCATCCTTCAGATAGGCCGTAAACTGACAGGAGAGATAACGCAGCTTCGACGCCAGCTGTGCCGACTGCTTCCTGACAAATCGCGCTTCCTTCTTCAGGTCGGGATGGAAAATAATAACACTCTCGCCTATCATCAGTCCGTTCTTCGTACCTCCGAAACTGAGGATATCAATACCACAGTCCACCGTCAGTTCCTTAAACGTCAGCCCAAGTGCCGCACAGGCATTGGCCAGACGCGCACCGTCCATGTGTACATACATTCCATATGCGTGTGCCAGCTCCGTAATGGCACGCAGTTCGTCGGGTTTGTATATCGTACCCAGCTCCGTACACTGCGAAAGGTAAATGGCTCCCGGCTGAGAATGATGCTGTTCGCCGAAGTGGCACAGATAAGGCCGCAGGAGTTCGGGCGTCAGCTTCCCGTCCGGAGTCGCTATTGGCCTGATCTGACAACCCGTCATACGGGCAGGAGCACCACATTCATCCACGTAGATGTGGGCCGTCTCGGCACAGAGTATCAGGTTGTAAGGACGTGTACACAGTTGCAGGGCAACAGCATTGCTACCGGTACCGTTGAACACAAACAGGACTTCGCAATCGGGCGTAAAGGCTTCGCGTATCTTGCCTACGGCTTCTTCCGTCCAGGGATCATCACCGTAGCCCACCGCATGGTCGCTATTGGCACGGTTCAGGGCGTCCATCACCAGCGGATGCACACCTGAGTTGTTGTCTGATGCAAAACTTCTCATATGCTTATGCTTCATCATTAAAAAAGCCGCGGCATCTTTACAAGGCAAGACACCGCGGCTGCTTTTATACTAATTAATCAGGGGAAATCGGCTGATTACATCATGCCTCCCATGCCACCCATACCGGCGTTCATCGGCATTTCGGGTTTGTCTTCCTTCTTCTCTACGATTACACATTCGGTAGTCAGGAACATACCGGCAATAGAAGCGGCGTTTTCCAAAGCTACACGGGTAACCTTAGCCGGATCGACTACACCTGCGGCATGCAAGTTCTCGTAAACATCGGTACGTGCGTTGTAACCGAAGTCACCTTTCCCTTCACGAACCTTCTGAACAACTACAGCGCCTTCCTTACCAGCGTTGGCACAGATCTGACGGAGCGGTTCCTCGATGGCACGCTTGATGATGTGGATACCGGTTGTCTCGTCGGCATTGTCACCTTCCAGACCTTCCAGTGATTCCAATGCACGGATGTAAGCTACGCCACCACCCGGCACGATACCTTCTTCAATAGCAGCACGTGTGGCACGGAGTGCATCGTCTACACGGTCTTTCTTTTCCTTCATCTCAACTTCGGAAGCAGCACCTACGTAGAGTACAGCTACACCACCTGACAACTTGGCCAGACGTTCCTGCAACTTCTCACGGTCATAGTCGCTCTTCGTAGCGGCAATCTGAGCCTTGATCTGTTCGCAACGTTCCTTGATGTTTTCCTTGTCGCCGGCACCGTTTACGATGGTCGTATTGTCCTTCGTGATGGTAACCTTCTCGGCAGTACCCAACATTTCGATAGTAGCCTGTTCCAGTTTCAAGCCCTTTTCTTCGCTGATTACTACACCACCGGTCAGTACGGCAATGTCTTCCAGCATTTCCTTACGACGGTCGCCAAAGCCCGGAGCCTTCACAGCACAGATCTTCAACTGGCTGCGCAGACGGTTCACTACCAAGGTAGTCAGAGCTTCGCTATCAACATCTTCGGCGATAACCAGCAGCGGACGGCCAGTCTGTACGGCAGGTTCCAGAATAGGCAAGAAGTCTTTCAGGTTCGAAATCTTCTTATCGTAAATCAGGATGTAAGGTTTCTCCATCTCACATTCCATCTTTTCCGTATTCGTTACGAAGTAAGCTGACAAGTAGCCGCGGTCGAACTGCATACCTTCTACCACACCGATCGTTGTATCCGTACCTTTAGCCTCTTCGATGGTGATGACACCGTCCTTCGAAACCTTACGCATGGCATCTGCAATCAGTTTACCGATAACGGGATCGTTGTTGGCAGATACGGTACCTACCTGTTCAATCTTGTCGTAGTTGTCGCCAACCATTTCAGACTGAGCCTTGATAGATTCAACCACCTTAGCTACGGCCTTGTCGATACCGCGCTTGATGTCCATCGGGCTTGCACCGGCAGTAACGTTCTTCAAGCCTTCGGCTACAATAGCCTGAGCCAGTACGGTAGCAGTTGTTGTACCGTCACCAGCGTCGTCGCCAGTCTTCGAAGCAACTTCCTTTACCAATTGTGCACCGGTGTTCTGGTAAGCATCAGCCAGTTCTACTTCCTTCGCTACAGTCACACCATCCTTTGTGATGTGAGGAGCACCGAATTTCTTCTCGATAATCACGTTACGTCCTTTCGGGCCCAGTGTTACCTTTACAGCGTTAGCCAGTGTGTCGATACCCTTCTTCAATTGGTCGCGGGCATCAATATTGAATAATATTTCTTTTGCCATGATTTCGTCTAATTAAAAATTGATAATTGAAAATTGATAATTTATCCCAGTACAGCGAGTACGTCGCTCTGACGCATGATCAGATATTTAGTACCGTCGAGTTCGATTTCAGTACCTGCGTATTTGCCGTAGAGTACATGGTCACCAGCTTTCAGTACCATCTCTTCGTCTTTCGTACCGTTACCGGCTGCAATCACTTCACCTTTCAGGGGTTTTTCTTTTGCTGTATCAGGAATGATGATACCGCCGATTGTCTTTTCTTCTGCAGGTGCAGGGAGTATCAGAACTCTGTCTGCCAATGGTTTAATGTTCATAGTTCTTTTCGTTTTTATATGTTTTACTTATTTTTTCTTGTTTCTGCCTACCTTGACGCAGGCGATAAACAATATACGAAAAGCGTGCCAAACGCCAAC
>NZ_FR883134.1:23163-25203 GCF_000435115.1 Bacteroides sp. CAG:633
TCCTGCCAATTTGACGCTACACGAATCAAACCTATGCAATTATTTCAGATTTCAGCCCGTCAGGAAGATGCAGAAAATTACCTAACTGGGGAATATTTTTTCCCTAACTGGGAAAAAATAATTTCCTAACTGGGAAAAAAATATTCCCTAACTATGGAAAAATCCATCGTCAGGGAATCAATCAATTCGTTTCTCAAAGCCGTATTTCTTCGGCACAGTTTATCTTGTTCAAATGCTCCAGAATGCCTTCGTCGAACTGACCATGGCACTTCCCATGTACAAAAGAAACAAAATGGCCACAATAAACATTACTACCCCAATCAGCAGATTGTGCCTGTTCTCGTTTAGTTGAATGGAAAACATAATAACCTCCTCCATATTTATAAGTCCGATGCAAAAGTAACCCACGCCTGTTACATTGCTTTTACACCCTGATTACAAATATACAAAAAAGGGAGCAGAAACCCACTCCCTTTTAATAGTCTTTTATCTTTCTTATCGGTTAGTCACCCAATTCTGCCACCAGTTCATCAGGAGTCACCAGACGCTGTTCGCCGGTTTCCATATTTTTCAGGGTCACCTTGCCTTCGTTCATCTCGTTTTCGCCCACCAGTGCTACGAACGGAATGCCTTTAGCATTGGCGTAGCTCATCTGTTTCTTCATCTTACTGCTGTCCGGGAAGATCTCGGCACGGATGCCTGCAGCGCGTACCTGCGCCAGTACCTGCATGGAAAAGGCTGCTTCCTTTTCACCAAAGTTGATGAAGAGCAGTTGGGTGCCGTTCACGGCTTCCTTCGGGTAAAGATCCAACTGGTTGAGCACATCGAAGATACGGTCGGCACCGAACGAGATACCTACACCGCTCACACCGGCCATGCCGAAGACACCTGTCAGGTTGTCATAGCGTCCGCCACCGGTGATGCTACCTATCTGCACGTCCAAGGCTTTCACCTCGAAGATGGCACCTGTATAATAGTTCAGTCCGCGTGCCAAGGTCAGATCAAGCTCTAATTCGTTTTTCAGTCCCAATCCCTTCAGGGTAGAAAGGATGAACTCGCTCTCTTCCACTCCCTTCAATCCGGTTTCGCTGGCTGCCAATACCTGCTTCAACGTAGCCAGTTTCTCTTCGTTCGATCCACTCAGCAGAATGATAGGTTGCAGTTTGGCGATGGCCTCGTCGCCGATGCCTTTTTCACGCAGTTCGGCATTCACGTTATCCAAACCTATTTTGTCCAACTTGTCGATGGCTACGGTAATGTCTACTATCTTGTCTGCCTCGCCGATAATTTCAGCAATACCGGTCAGAATCTTGCGGTTGTTGATTTTGATGCACACCCGTATACCGAAACGGCTGAACACCGTGTCGACAATCTGCATCAGTTCCACTTCGTTCAGCAACGAATCACTGCCCACCACGTCGGCATCGCACTGGTAGAACTCGCGGTAACGTCCCTTCTGCGGACGGTCGGCACGCCATACGGGTTGAATCTGATAGCGTTTGAAAGGGAAAGTAATTTCGTCACGATGCATCACCACGTAGCGTGCAAAAGGCACCGTCAGGTCGTAGCGCAAGCCTTTCTCGCAGAATTTGCAGGCCAGCTTAGCGGCGTTACGGCTCAGCAGTTCGTCATCGGTCAGGCCAGAGAAGTAGTCGCCCGAGTTCTGTATCTTGAACAGGAGCTTGTCGCCTTCCTCGCCATACTTGCCCATCAGCGTAGAAAGCATCTCCATAGCGGGTGTTTCTATCTGCTGGAAGCCATAGAGGTGATACACGTCGCGGATGGTGTTGAATATATAGTTGCGTTTCGCCATTTCTACCGGCGAAAAGTCACGGGTTCCTTTCGGAATACAAGGTTTTGCTGCCATATTCGTATCAGTTACATTTATAATCAGGCGGCAAAGTTACAGTATTTTATCCGGAAAATCTTCATCTGGGGGATAAATATTCCAACGGCCGTCGGACAATCAATAAAATTCCGCTTTATGTTATCTAGGGGATTTTCTTATACTCGTAAGTTTCAAATTTTAGGGTAGCCCCT
>NZ_FR883135.1:0-5075 GCF_000435115.1 Bacteroides sp. CAG:633
CGCGAGCCGTACAAGTGTCCCACAAATGAAACACAAGTGTCCCACAAATACCCTGCAAGCGCCCTACGGAACACTGAAAAAGCCGTTTTTCTCCATAATTCCAGCCACAAAAAAGAGAAACAGAACATTTCTCCAGCAAAACTGAACTTTCCAAAAAAGTTTTCCGCCGTAACTTTGCAGCCCGAATCAGAGCCTAAAACATAGTAGGATGAAGCTTGCAAAAACAGTTCTTTGGATCATGCTCGTATGTGCCGCCCTCCCCCTGAAGGCACAGTACACCCTGCGCGGGACAGTGACCGATTCCCTGACAAAGGAACCGCTGCCCTACACATCCGTCTACCTGAAAGGAACCACCGAAGGAGGCATGACCGACAACGAAGGCCACTTCCGCTTCACCACCCGCCGTACGCAGGCCCAGCTCACCGTGTCGGCCGTGGGATACAACGAATACACCCGAACCATACGCCCCGCCACGCAGTCCGAGCTGCACATCGCACTGTCGCCCGCCACCTACGCCCTGCAGGAAGTCGTCGTGAAGCCCCACCGCGAACACTACAGCAAGAAGAACAACCCCGCCGTCGAGTTCGTCCGCCGGATGATAGACCACCGCGACGACTACTCGCCCGACGAACAGGACTACTGGCAGCGCGACCGCTACGAGAAGACCACCTTCTTCATCAACAACTTCGACAGCCTGAAAAGCCAGAAATGGATCTACCGCAAATTCGACTTCCTGACCGACTACGTCGACACCTCGGCCGTCAGCGGGAAGCCCATGCTCGCCGTGTCCAACCGCGAACTGCTGGCCACCGACTACTATCGCCGCTCGCCCCACACCGAAAAGCAAGCCGTCCGCGCACGCCGTCAGGCAGGCGTCGACGAAATGCTGTCGCAGCAAGGCATGGAGCAGGCCATCAGCGTCACCATGACCGACGTCGACATCTACCGCAACAACATCACCCTCTTCACCAATAAGTTCGTCAGCCCCCTGTCGCAAATGGGACCCTCGTTCTACAAATACTACCTGGCCGACACCCTCGACATCGGCGGGCAGCCCTGCGTCGACCTCACCTTCGTACCCTTCAACTCCGAGTCGTTCGGATTCACGGGACATCTGTACGTATCGCTCGACAGCACCTACTTCGTCCACCGCGTACAAATGAACTTTCCCCGCAAAATCAACCTGAACTTCGTCGACGGCATGACCCTCGAACAGAACTTCGACCGCGCCCCCGAAGGCACCCGCCAGCTCACCGACGAAACCATCCTGACCGAATTCAAGCTGACCGAAGGCAGCGACGGCATCTACGCCAAGCGGCAAGTGTCCTACACCAACTACCGCTACACCCCTACCCCCGAAGGACTCGCCGCCTTCGAGCGCCCCGAGAAAGTCATCGAGCCGCGCGAAGCTGCCGCCCGCACCGACCAGTACTGGGCACAGAACCGCCCTGCCGGAATCAGCCCCAAGGAGACCTCGGTCGACCAGATGATGGCCCGCCTGCGCACCTACCCCGCCTACTACTGGACCGAAAAGATACTGAAAATACTCTTTACAGGCTACGTTCCCCTGCCGCGCGACCACTCGCCGCTGTTCTACTACGGTCCCGTCAATACCTCCATCAACGGAAACACCCTAGAAGGCGTACGCATCCGTGCCGGAGGCATGACTACCGCCTGGCTCCACCCGCACCTCTTTGCCAGAGGCTACATGGCCTACGGCTTCAAGGACCAGCGCGTCAAGGGACTGGCCGAGCTCGAATACTCCTTCAACGAGAAGAAGGAATACGCCAACGAATTCCCCATCCACTCGCTCAAGCTCAGCTACTACTCCGACGTCAATCAGTACGGACAGAACTATCTGTACACCAGCAAAGACAACGTCTTCCTGGCCCTGAAACGGAAGAAAGACGACCGCATCGGCTACCAGCAGAAGGCCGAACTGACCTACAGGCATGAGTACCACTCCGGCTTCTCCTACCAGCTCATCGCCCGCTTGCGCCGCGACGAGTCGTCGTACCTCATTCCCTTCATCCGTCAGGACGAAAACCACACCTACGTGCCCAGCATCGCCAACAGCGAACTGGAGCTGAAGCTACGCTATGCCCCGGGCGAAAAGTTCTTCCAGACGCAATGGAACCGCTTCCCCGTCTCGCTCGACGCTCCCGTCTTCAGTCTGTCGCATACGATGGCCGCCAAAGGCATATTGGGCAGCGACTACAACTACCAGTACACCGAAGCGGGTTTTCAGAAGCGTTTCTGGTTCTCGGCCTTCGGCTACACCGACGTCATTCTGAAAGCAGGAAAGGTATGGAACAAGGTGCCCTTCCCCCTGCTCATCATCCCCAACGCCAACCTGTCGTACACCATACAGCCCGAATCCTTCAGCCTGATGAACGCGATGGAGTTCCTCAACGACGAGTACGCCTCGTGGGACGTCACCTACTATCTGAACGGATGGCTCTTCAACCGCATCCCCCTGCTGAAGAAACTGCAGTGGCGCGAAGTCCTTTCGTGCCGGGGCATGTACGGCCGCCTGAGCGACCGCAACAATCCCGCCTGCAGCGAAGGCCTCTTCCAGTTTCCGGCAGGCAGCCACCTGATGGGCAGCAAGCCTTATGTAGAAGTAGGTGCAGGCATCGAAAACATTCTGAAAGTCCTCCGTCTGGACTACGTATGGAGGCTCACCTATCGCGACCTCCCCGGCATCGACCGCAGCGGCCTGCGCATCAGTCTGCACATGACGTTCTGACGGGGGATGGTCTAGGGGTACAACGCCCACTCCCCTTCCCTCGTTCTTCCTTTCTCCAAAAGAATCACAACTGTAACCGAAGCCATACGGCCGACGCACTTCCGTCCGCCGAGCGGCAGGCTCACTCCCCACCATTCTTCCGCCGCAGGAATTCGGTCGGTATCTCGCCGAAATACTCCTTATAGCACTTGGTGAAGTACGAAGGCGAACTGAAGCCTACTTCGTAGGTAATCTCGGCCACGGTCTTTTCGGTCGAGGCCAGCAGCGAGGCAGCACGCTTCAGGCGGGCAATGCGCAGCAGCTCGTTGGGCGAGTAGCCGCACAGGGCCTTCGTCTTGCGGTACAGCTGCACACGGCTCAGGCCTATCTGTTCGCCCAGCTCCTCTACGCTGAGATTGGGGTCGGACAGACGCTCGTCGATCAGGCGGCGCAGCTTCTCCATAAAGCCCTTGTCTACATCGGTGACCGCGGGTTTAGGCTGCTGCAAGGCAGTGTTGCTGCCATCGGCAAAGAAGTTCTGCAGGCGGTGGCGGTTTTCGATAAGGTTGCGCAGGCGCACAGTCAGCAGGCGGGCACTGAAGGGCTTGGCAATGTACGAGTCGGCACCGCATTCGTAGCCTTTTATCTTCTGCTCGTCCACGGCATAGGCGGTAAGCATCATCACGGGGATGTGCGACGTCTGGAGTTCGGACTTCAGGCGGCGACAACACTCCATGCCGTCCATCACGGGCATCATCACGTCGCAGATGATGACGTCGGGCACGTACTTCATGGCCTGCTGAATGCCCTCCTGACCGTTGGCGGCTTCGACTACACGGTAGTTGTCCTGCAGGATGGAGCGCACGTAGTCGCGGATGTCCTGATTGTCGTCTACCACGAGCACGGTTTCCTTATCTTCGGCAGGGGTGTCGGACTCGGCAGCTTGCAGCGTCTCTTGGTCGGCGGCCAGCACGGCACCTTCTTTCAGATTGGCCAGCACGGCGCTGCGTGTGGTGTCGGGGTCAAGGTCGCCCGTCTGGCAGGCGGGCATCTCGATGGTGAAGCAAGTGCCCTGCCCTTCGGTAGTGTCTACACGGATGGTGCCGCGGTGCATCTCGACAAAGGCTTTCACCAGGGCCAGACCGATGCCCGAACCGGCATGATGGACGTCGATCTGATAGAAACTGTCGAAGATGTGCTGCACGTGCTCGGCGGGCATGCCTACGCCGGTGTCGGTGACTTGCAGGCGCAGCGCGGGTTCGCCTTCGCGGCTGAACAAAGCCAGGCCGACACTGATGCTGCCGTTCTCGGGCGTGAACTTAAAGGCGTTCGAGAGGAGGTTGTAGACGATGCGTTCCAGCTTCTCGGCATCGGCGGTCACGGTATAGTCGGCAGCAGGGTCGGCCTCGATGCGGAAGTGTATGTGCTTGCGGAACGACAGGGTGCGGAAAGCGTCGGTCCACTCCATCAGCGCCGTACGCAGGTCGAAGCGGCTCAGACGCAACTGCAGTTTGCCATCCTCGAACTTCCGGAAGTCGAGCACCTGATTGACCAGACGCAACAGCACGGTGACGTTCTTATGAATGATGTTCAGCAGGAAGCGTTCGTGCTCGGTCAGGGTGTGGCTGTGCATCAGCTGCTCCACGGGGTCGGCAATCAGGGTGAGCGGGGTGCGGAAGTCGTGCGAGACGTTGGTGAAGAAGGCCAGTTTGGCGTGCGTGGCGTCTTCCAGCTGGCGCGACAGGTGGATGAGCTGGTCGCGCTGTTCCTCCACCTGCTGCTTCTGTTGCGACAGTTCGGTGTTCAGGCGGTTCTTGGTCCAGAAGGCGCGTACTACGAAGACGAGCAATGCCGCTACCAGCACCAGGATGACGATGCAGGCGTACAGAAACATGCGCTGGGCCGAGTAGCGCATCAGGAAGGCGTCGAGCTGGCTGTTGAGCTTCTCGATTTTTTCGTCGAGGGTGCCTATGTGGGTCGTCTGCATCTGCATGATGCGGGCGTTCTGACGGTTGACCAATGCGGTAGAGAGGAGTGTCTCGCGCGGATAGCTGCGCCCTTCGAGAATATCCATGGCCACCTGTACAACGCGGTCGCCGCCGGTGGGATAGATGAAGGTGGCATCGAGGGTGCCGTCGGACACCATCTCCACACCCAGTCCCTTGCCCGAAAGGGCATCTACACCGACAAACAGCATCTCTTCGGCACGTCCCCGTCTGACGGCAGCATCGTGCGCACCGGAAGCCATGCGGTCGTTGTGGGCAAAGACGAGGTCGATGTGCGGCTGGCGGTCGAGGATGGAGTCGAAGGCCTGTTCGGCCGACTGCCTGAGCCATCCGGCATCGGC
>NZ_FR883136.1:0-7215 GCF_000435115.1 Bacteroides sp. CAG:633
AAAGGTAGAATAACGGCTGCGCGCCACACTATTCAGACTGACCGAGGTATAAGGATTGAGCACGTGCATGCCGTCGATGTACGTCTGTGTCTCGTAACTGCTGCCTCCACGCACCAATAAACGCCCGCTTTCGCCCTCGACCTGCGTCCCCGGTAATGTCTGCAAGGCCTTGTACAGGTCGCCGTTCGCACCGCCCACGGTTGCCAGTCCGACGGGTTGCAAATCGTTCCACCGACTGTTGGCGGCCGGAGTCCTGTGTCCTTTGACTACTACTTCGCCCAAGTCCACACTGTCCGTAAACAGTTGCAGGCGTATCGTATCGGTCGTGGTCGTCTGTGCACGGGCAACAGCTACGCATGCAAAGGCAAGGAAATATCCCATCCATAGAATAGCTTTTCTCCTCATAGTCTTCATCGTTTTTGTTTGATTCCGACAGCAAACATAGACGAAGAAAACAAGGCACAAAAATATCCGGGACAGACAGCCCGGATATGTGACCGGCAGACGTCCTCGTGTGACGAACGGCCTGCCTCTGTGACGAATGACTAAGCGTTTATCCCCTTCTCTATCATTGTCTTAACCTGCTTTGCATACGCCCGCGACACCGGCACTTCGTCCCGGCAACCCTCCAGGCGCAAGCGGTATCCCTGCGAGTTGCCCGACACATCGGTCACCTTGCTGATGTTGACCAGAAAAGCCCGATGGCAACGCACGATGAACGGACAGCCTTCCACCGCCTGTTCCATCTGCTTCATGGTGATGCGCAACGTCTTCCGCATTTCTTTCTCTACGCTCCCACTCTCCGGAACATTGTGCTGCCCTGCAGGGCGACAAGTAATCTTCACGTAGTTACCTTCGGCTTCGGCAAACAGGAAGTCGGCCGCCTCCATTTCGAGAACTTCCTTAGTAGTTCCGGCAAAAACCAGGTGCAAACTTCCGGCATCGGCATCCCTGCTTCCGGCCATGGCAGCTGCCCGTCCCGGATGCTTCAGACAGGTATTCAGCTCGGTAGCCTCCCTCAGATTACGCGCCAGCACTAAGTTGCGGTTCCACATAATGAAGAAGACAATGGGAAAAGGCGCCAACAGCAGTACCCAAACCATGCTGATACCCAACAAACGCCAATCGGGCGACAGGCCGAACACCCACGCCGTATACAGCCAGTTGAACAATCCTATCAGCAGACAGACAATCAGCGTATGGAGCAACTCCTTGCCCACCGTCCAGTTCTGTTCCTTGTGATAGGCAGGAAACAGCCAGGGCAACAGATAGACCATGATGCTCAGTGCAGCGGAAGACACCACGGCATAGCCCAGCAGCACAGGTAGCTTGCCGGTCTCCATCCGCGAAATGCCGAACGGCTGCAACAGATAAATAATCAGAAAGACGATCAGCGAAGGCACCACTACCGTTTTCCAACGTTTGCACAGCGCCGGATAAGGAGTTTGCAGAAGTTTTATCAGCTTTTTCATTGCTTTTTATATAAGACGGGCAAAGATATACAATATATTTGTAATATCCGGATAGCAAAACAGGGTTTCTTCAAAAGAAAATAGAATATGCAAGCATTATTTTTATGTTCTACAACATATACCTTGCGAACAATTTGTATCTTTGCAGTGTTATTAGAGAAAAGAAAAAGAAGTAAGAACCGCTTTCCGAAACGCGGGAAGCACAAAAAGAAGATGATTATGAAAAAAGACGTAAATGAAATTATGATGTTGCAGTACCGTATCAAACGTTATCAGTCGATGAGAAACGGTGCCATGTGCCAAGCCCTTAGCGGCAAACTCCAGAAACTGCTTGCCAAGCAGTAATCGGAACTGAATGTAAAAGCGCTTGCCTCCGCAAGCCTGATAAGATGTAAATAAACAACCCTTTAAATAAAATGAGTGAAGAGGATGTATCGCAAAAAGATACATTCTCTTTTTTCTTTATCCCTGCACAAGGAGAAGGTAACAACTATCAACCTCGCCCCGACCTTCACTTACTCCCAGTCGCTGAACTCGAAACTGAGCTGCTCCCATACTCCTTTCTTCGCCTCTTCCTCGTGCGGATTGGAGATGGAAAGGCCGATGAGCCGGATGGGATGCTGCTCGTAATCGACTTCCTTCAGCAGTTGCTTGGCCAATGGCAGAATCTCGTCGAGCGTATGAAGTTCCTGTGGACGGGTCGTGCTGCGGGTTATCTGACTGAAGTCGTGAAACTTAATCTTCAACGTCAGCGTATTCCCCTTGAAGTTATGACGCTCCAGCCTGCCTGTCAGTTCCACCGCAACATGATACAGTTCGATGATTACCGACGAACGACGGGAAATGTCCTTCTCCAACGTATGCTCGCAACCTACCGACTTACGGATGCGCACCGCCTCGACAGGACGCAAATCGATGCCTCGGGCAAAGTCGTAATAAACGCTCCCCATCTTGCCAAATTCCTGCGTCAGCATCGCAAGCGAACGGGTACGAAGCTGTTCGCCGTTGTGTATGCCCAGCAGGTGCATCTTCTTGGCTGTGACAGGCCCTACTCCCCAGAAACTTTCGATAGGCAAACGGGCAATAAAGTCGAGTGCCTGGTCGGGATGAATGGTACACAGTCCGTCGGGCTTGCGGTAGTCGGAAGCAATCTTGGCCAGAAATTTGTTGTAGGAAACACCGGCTGAGGCCACCAGATTCAGTTGGTCGCGTATCTTCTGCTTTATCTCGCGGGCTATGTCGACAGCCAGTTCCATGCCCGGCTTGTTATGGGTGACATCCAGGAAAGCCTCATCCAGCGAAAGAGGTTCTATCAGGTCGGTATACTCGTGGAATATCTCGTGTATCTGACGCGACACTGCCTTGTACACGTCCATCCTGCCGGAAATGAAAATCAGGGAAGGGCACAAACGTTTGGCCTTCTGCGACGACATGGCCGACCGCACTCCATAGCGGCGAGCCTCGTAACTGGCCGTAGCCACTACTCCCCGCTCTTCGGCACGCCCCACGGCAATAGGTTTGCCACGCAACTCGGGATGGTCGCGCTGCTCTACGGATGCATAGAAGGCATCCATGTCGATGTGTATAATTTTACGTTCCATTGTCAGCTTTCCTTTTTTCGGCAAGGCAAGGACAAATATAGTGCACTTTTACGAAATAAAGGAATGACAGAAGTCAAATACAACGGAGGGGATGAGAAAAAAATGAAAGGATAAAAAAAGAACTTCCTGCCCGTCTCCGGATGCATGTGGAGAGCGGACAGGAAGTTTATAACCGATTATTTCGACTTGAAAATAATCTTATAGATCTTAGGCATACCGTTATAACGGCATGTTACGGTAGCAAAGCCTTCGTCTGCCTTGGCCTGGTCGATCTTGATATCGACTTTCTTATCCGATGCCTTGGCGGTCACTTTCGGGAATGACTTTCCGTCTGCTGCAACCTCATATACCAATTCGTAGTGCGAATAGTCTGTAATGCCGTTTTCGTTCGTCGAGCGTACCGGTGTCTTGGGCAGTTCGATGGCCTCACCGCCTACCTTCACCGTCACTTCGGGCACTACCGGACGCACAATCGGGTGCTTGGCAGAGCTGAATCCCAATCCGGACATATCGAACAGAGGAGCCTGCCCCTCGCCTTCGGCTACTAAATAGATGGCGTGTTTCTTATCCAGATGATCTACCACGTCAGCCACATCCAGCGTGAACTTGGTTTCTTTCTGTGCGGCACCTGCCGGTACTTCAATCACGCCAATCTTCTTGCCTTTCCATACGGCATTGTTCCAGGGGGCATCCAGCCATACATTTACCTTGAATGCCTTGTCGGTACGCGGAGTGATGAAGAGGTTGAACACCGTACCGTTTCCGGGTTTCGTCCCTTCGAAAGCCTTGATGCCGTTCTTGTCCTTATCCAATCCGCCAAAGCCGAAGTACTTATAACCGATGATGACACCGTTCCGCACTCCTGTTATCGGCATGTGGTTATCCCATACGTCCCAGGAATCCTGCTGAACACCTGTATCGGACAGGTAGCAGGCATAACCGGCCGAATAATAACGATACGGATCGAGACCGAAGATGTGGAAACCTTCAGAGGTAACTTCCGCACCTGTATATTCGTGACCGTTGCTGTCTTTGGCCGTCCACTTATGGTCGTCGGCATAAGCATCGTAACCGGTAATGGTCACCTTGCCGCCTTCGGAAACAGGTTTCTCGTCCCACTCAATCTTGATGGGCGCCACTACGGCCTGACGGGCAAAACCGAAGTTACGGGGCGGACGGTGATAGAATACATACCACTGACCGTTGATTTCCTCGATACTGCCGTGCGTATTGTGTCCGCCATTGGTAGATACCAGTGACTTACCGTCCTCGCTTACTTCCGGACCACGCGAGTCTACAACGACGCCACCGATTTTCCACGGTCCGAGCGGAGTGTCACCATAAGCATAACGCAGAGTGGAGTTACTGCTTCCCATACCATAGTCGGGACCGGAGTAACCACTGTAAACCGATACATACTTATTTCCTACTTTACGGATGGAGGAAGCTTCGAAGAAGTTGAAAGCCCCCAAATCCTGTCCCGGATAGACGTTAGGATAAACGGCATCGGCCGGATCGCGAACTACGCCATACCGACGTCCTGCCGGCATATTAAACGGAATCACCTCCTTACCGGGACGTACCGAATACATGGTGTTCTGGTCCAACTCGGCGGCCGACGAGCGCTGGAATCCCCAGAAGCCGTAGGCACGGAAGCCGATTTCGTAATCCGGATCGTTCGGGTCGGTGATCTGCTCTACATAAACCGAAGGGTCAAAGCCCATGATACTGCCCGGCAATGCCTTCCGACCGTCTTCGGTCACATTCACCGGAGTAAACGGTCCGTCCGGACGAGTACTCTTTGCAACCATTGCCTCGCGGAACGGGCCACGGCTGTGCGGATACAGGTAGTACTCGCGAGTACCATCCCGACGGTTCACCTCCACGAGGTCGGGAGCATACATCACGTCCCATTGCCCGTCAATGTGATAGGTGAAAATCGAGCCTTCGTCACGCCAATTCTGCAAGTCCTCTACCGGAGCAGACCAAGCACGGATGTCCGGTCCGCAATAGCTGTCGAGGCGCAAATCGTGCGAACCGATGATATACACTCTGTACTTACCGGGATTGTCCGGGTCCTCAAACACGCGTGGCTCTCCATCGGGCACATGTTCCCACAAAGGGAGATAAGGGTTACCGATACTTTCAAACACAGGCTCTTTAACAGCTTCCCCGCCATCATCCGTTTTCGAAGAAAAAGCCATCCACTAGCAGCCAGCGAAAGTGCGGCTACATACAAGAAGGTGCTTGGCCTTCTTTTTTGTCCATTTCTCTTGAGTTTCATAAATTATTAATTTTAAGGAATACTTTTTGCTGATATTCTGCAAGGCTTCAGCAAATTAAAAACATCTGTCTCAATGTTTACACATCACTGATAGACAAACCGTTAAGGACACATCCGCAACTCCTCGTCTATTATTGCGTGTAAAACGTACATGCAATATTGGCAATTTAATCGACATCTGCAAGAGAAAATATCGAAAGCTGAAGGCAGAACAGGCAAAATCTGTTACCTCCGGCCATCGGCCCGGTGCAGGAAACAGACGGTCGGATACAAGAAGACCTTGCACGCGACAACAGAAAAAAATCTCATGAAAAGAAAGGTATCGGCCCCAACCTTTTCATCTACATCTTACGCCTCATCCGCCGATAGACGTATATGAATGCTGGAATCAGGAAAGCATCTGCAAACACCCATGCAGTAGGGTCGCCAAAGCAGACGGCCAAATAACCGAATACCGGTACGGCAAACACACTGACCAGGATTCTGGCTATCATCTCGGACACACCGGAAAGCATGGCCAGACTGGTATATCCGACTCCCTGAATGGTGTAGCGCAGGATGCAGAGCAGGCCCAGTACGGGAAAGAACGATACCGAAACATGCAGGAACAGGGCCGTGTCCTTCAGAATCTCGGCTTCGGAAGCATCGACAAACAGCAAGGCAATCGTACGGGCACTGGTCATCAGTACCACGAAGGTAAAGGCCCAATAGATCATCATCATCAACGCACTCGACTTCACCCCTTGCCAAACGCGCTCCGGCTTTCCGGCACCGTAGTTCTGTCCCGAATACGTAGCCATGGCTATGCCGAGACTTTCAAACGGGCACATAAAGAACATCTTGATGCGCATGGCAGCCGTAAAAGCAGCCACACAGGCGGTGCCCAGCGCATTGTTGGCACTCTGCAACATGATACTGCCAATAGCCGTTATCGAGAACTGAAGTCCCATCGGCACCCCGATATACATCAGCCGGCGGGCCAACGAAGCATCGTACTTACGTTCGGCAGGCGTCGTACGAAGAATATCAAACTTCTTCACCATATAGAAGTAGCAAAGGACAGCCGAAACTGCCTGCGACACCAGCGTGGCAATGGCCGCACCGGCTACTCCCCACCCCAGAACGAGGATGCAGAAAAGGTCGAGCACAATGTTCAACACCGTCGAAAGCAACAGGAACCAGAACGGGGTCTTACTGTCGCCCAAGGCACGGATGATGCTAGACAGCAGATTGTAGAAGAACGTACAAGGTACACCGATAAAGGTGAACAGCAGATAGCGGTATGCTCCCTCGAAGATATTGTCCGGCGTACGCATCCAGTGCAGGATATTGCCGCACAGCAGACTGGTAACTACGGCTATCACGACCGACATCACCGCTGCCAACTGCAGACTGACGAACACATAACGGCGCATCGTCGTATAGTCGCACGCACCGAACTTCTGGGCGATGGGAATGCCGAAGCCACCACAACATCCGTTGCAAAAACCCAGAATAAGAAAGACGACCGACGTGCTGGCACCCACCGATGCCAGCGCATCAATGCCCAAGAAGCGTCCGACAATGGCCGCATCTACCAGCGAATAAGTCTGCTGGAGCAGATTGCCTAAAAGAAGAGGTAAAGCAAAATTAAATATCAATGGAAGGGAACGCCCTTCCGTCATTGCTTTAATGCTTGCCATATTGGTTTCCTTTCAACTGAAAAAACTGCTTTGCGCCAGATAATCGGGCGTTTCAGCGTATATAAACATCACACTCCCTCCCTTAATAGCGTCGATAATGGGGCGTGAAAGGGCACGGGGAACGGCCGGACATCCGAAACTGCGCCCCAGACGCCGCCCACCGCTGATGACGGAAG
>NZ_FR883137.1:0-219 GCF_000435115.1 Bacteroides sp. CAG:633
GGTTTCTCCCAACATTCTGTCCAACTTGGAGTAGCTGAAATTCCTGTCAATATCCGAAGCCTTGAACGTAACACCGTCTTTGGCGAAAGACAAGCCCTGTATAACATTGCTCCTGCCTCTATATTTGAACTCCGTTATTATTCCTTGCCTGGATAATTCCGATATGAACTGCTTCCAACTACTGGATTTGCTTAATGAGTTCTTAACAGCATGGTAAAT
>NZ_FR883137.1:270-2668 GCF_000435115.1 Bacteroides sp. CAG:633
TTCCTTTCAAGCGGTGAGTCCGTACCCGGTCTTTGCCTTTACCAAAATAAAGCCCATACTTTTCTTTCAACTCCTTGCAGACCTTGACATTCCGATAACAGTCGTTCTTGTCGCTGATGGTGCGTCCGTTGTTATCCACACGATTGAAAACAATATGAACGTGCGGATGCCTTTGGTCATTGTGCCGAGCAATGATATACTGGGTATCTTTGATTCCCATTTTCTGCATGTACTCCTTTGCCAGACTTACCAGCATTTCATCCGTCATTCTCGGAGCGTCTTCGGGTGCATAGCTGAGTGATATATGTCCCACAGGTTGGTAGAGATGTGGTTTCATCATTCTTTGGGCTTGAAAACCATCCGTTATTGTCTGAATGCTGTCTGTCAGCACTCCTTCCGCCGTCAGTAGTTTTGCATCGGGCTTGCCTAATACATAATTGACACAGCCTCTGAATCCTGCTCCTTTACTTATTTTTCCAATCATCGGACAACAGCTTTATGATTTGAACAATCTTTTTCTTCAGTAACATAAGTTCGGCTGCAACTCCCGCAAATCCTCCGGCATTGGCTTTATGGGCAAGTTGATTGATGTTGTTGGCTTCCCCTGCCAATTTACGGAGTATGTCCGCATCCGCCTTGCTGATGCGCTGTACTACTTTACCCGTTAGCACTACGGAGCGGACGAACCTACTGAGTGAAACGCCTGCATCTTTTCTGCGTTTTTCTACCGCTTGGTATTCAATATCTGTAAATCTTGCACTAACCACACGCATCTTGTTACGCTTGGTCGGTCGTGGTTGTTGTTTATCTTTTTTCATTTTGAAATTTCCTTTTAATTGCGACCAACGGGAGCGGACTGTCTTTGCTTCCGGCAAAGCAAGGTCGGAAATGTATACATTTCCATAACCTTGCTCCATTAGACAATACGGCTTCCGCCAGTACAGCGATAATACATGTGGATATTATAAACTCCGCCCTTTTGACTTCTTAGGCGGTGCAACTTGTACATTTTTCTGTTCCTGTATAGGACGTTGCTTGATAAGATACTCGTTCAAGTCCTTGCAATCCTTATAGGTGTGTGAAGCGTCACGGACACGATAGGAGTACTCGTTTGTCAGTTTTCGGCAGGCTTCCATTCCGACACGGTCATTGTCGAAAAAACAATGAATGCGCTCATAGACGGCTAATTCGTCAATCGCCTTGGAAAGATTGGAAACCGAGTTCAGTATGATATAGTCTTGCCAGTCCAAACACGGCATGTTGGGACATTTCTCCATTCTTATGGTCAAGAACGAGAGATAGTCCGTGAATCCTTCGAATACGAAACAGGTATCATTTCTTCTGCCTTCATGCCGGATATGGGTGATGTCCTTCGGTGCGATGCAGCCTTTGAAGTATCGGTTGCGTATCTCGTAACCGTCAGCCATATTTCGAAATCCGATGGCAAAATAACGCTTACCGTTGTTCTCGAAGTGTACCTCACAACATTCTCTTTTCGCAAGTTCCAAGTTTATTCCCCTGCCTTGCAGATAGGAGAGCAGAGCGGGAGAAGTGAGTCTCTTTATTTCCATATGTTGAAAATTAGGTGCAGTAGAGGATTGCTCCCGAAAAGAGAAAGATACAGGTCTGATGTGCGGTGTCTGCTCTGCAATCCGTTGCAGCAAGTACGACACATGGACGGAACAGTAAAGTTCCGAAGCCAATGCAATGATATTGCCTCCCTTACCCAGTCCAAAGTCATACCACTTATTGATTTCGGTATTCACTTTGAATGATGCTTCGTTTTCTTCCCGAAACGGTGATTTGTACCAAAGGTTTGCCCCTTGCTGTTTGACAGGAGCATAACCCAAACTGTGCAGATAGTCTGTCAGCTTTATATTCTTTGCTTCTTCAATTGTCATTTTCTATACGGATTTGATTGTTAGTAAAAACTGTTGAATTGTTGAACGCATCTTGTATTAAGTTGATACACAAAGATGTACCTTTCAACAGCAACTCAACAAATGCCAACGAAAAGAGAATCAATTATTTTTTCTTTTCAACAGCATATTTTGAATGTTGAGCCTTTGTTGAAATAATTGTAAGCTAAGCATCAATAAGTTACTTGCTTATTTCAACAATTCAACAAAATAATCAAAGTTCGTCCAGCAATGTTCTACTGACGGTGTAAAAGCGTCCTACCCTCCTGACTGGAGCAAACCTGCATTCCTTATTATAATCAAACTGATAGGTGGTATAAGTCAGTCCATTGGGGGCAGGTGTCAATTTCCAACTTTCTGCAATGATTCTGCGCAAGTGATGCTTTTCGATTTTTACTCCTGAAAGATTTAGTAGGTTAAGTAGGTCATTCAAACAGAAGGAAAAATTGTCAGTTCCTACGTTGTCCATTATTTCCCTT